>JANMWF010000261.1:0-6027 GCA_031393845.1 Nitrosomonadales bacterium
GCGGACAACTTGTCCCGACTGTCCCGACTTCGTTTGAAAAAGTCGGGACAGCGCAAACCCAATAGATACGCTGTGTCCCGACTGTCCCGACTTGTCCCGACCATTTTTAACGTGTACCAGATGAAAAATAGCATTATTAGGCTGCCGATTTCTTGAAGGGCAACACCTTACCGCCCTGTTTCATTTCGCCCAGAAAGTCCGCCCAGCGTTGCATCATGGCGGTGCGGTCTGTCAGGTAATCGGCATGGTTATAGGTGCGGCGCACCGCGTTCATTTCCACGTGTGCAAGCTGCTTTTCAATCCAGTCGAATCGATAGCCCATTTCGTTGAGCTTGGTGCTGCCGGTGGTACGCGTGGCGTGCGGGCTATATTTGCCAGCCCAGCCCAATGTTTTGAGTGCTTGCCGCATGGTTGCTGCCGTCATTGGTTTTGTGCGGTCATCGCGGTTTGGGAATACATGGGTGTGCTCACCAGTAATGGCGTACATGGATCGCAACACCTCGACAGCCTGGGAAGGTAGTGGCATAACATGCTCTTTTCTTTTCTTCATGCGCCCGGCTGGTATTTTCCAAAGCGCCGCATCCAGATCAAACTCTTTCCACTCCGCCTCGATTGCTTCGCTTGGGCGACATAGCGTCAACCACATCAGCTTAAATGCAACGCCTGTTTGATAGTTGCCTTTGTGCCCTTCCAAATCACGAAGCAGTTGCCCGATTTCATCATCACCCAGGGCGCGCTTGTGCTGTGTCTTGTTCGTAGGCAAAGCCTTGCGCACCAGATGCACTGGATCGGTATCGGCGCGCAGTGTGCAGATTGCCAGGTCAAACACGCCTTGCATTGTCCGCCTTGCTTCGGCTGCAACCATTGGGCTTACCTTGCCGCGCTCTCTGATTATGTCCAGGACGTGCGCCGGTGTTACTTGCTTGATCGGCAAATGCCCAATGGTGGGGAACACTACACGCTTGAGCATATCCAGCCGCCGAGCCTTCGTTACCTTTTCCCAATCCTTGAACGTAAGCCATTCCAGCGCAACGGCCTCGAATGTGATGGCCGCTTCCTGCCCGCGCTTTATCTTTTCCAGTTGCCGATCATGTGCCGGGTTAATCCCGCGCTTCACCAGATCGCGCGCCGCTTCCCTTTTTTTGCGGGCATCAACAAGGGTAATGGCCGGATAATCGCCGATCGCAAACACACTCTCCTTACCTAATAACTTGAAGCGGTAGCGCCACGCCTTCACCCCGTTGGGTTTCACTTCCAGGTATAGCCCTTTGCCGTCAGTCAACTTGAATGGCTTGGCTTGTGGTTTCGCATTCCGGCACTGAATATCGTTGAGCATGGCGTATTCCCTTGGTTTGCGCCGTACCCGCTTTTTTCAGCGGCGCATTCACGGCATACCCGCTTTTATACCCGCTTTTTTCTAGGATGGCAATGCACATCTTTGGACGGCACAAAACAACAAAGCCCATGTTTAATAGGCTTTGTGTGGCACTTCTGGATGGGGATGGATGCCGCTGGATTGCTAATTTCGTTTAGACGTTGAAGCGGAAGTGCATAACATCGCCATCTTGTACTAAATAATCCTTGCCTTCCAACCGCATTTTTCCTTTCTCTTTTGCGCCCGCCTCGCCCTTGCAAGCAATGAAATCCTCATAGCTGATCACTTCGGCGCGAATAAAGCCATGCTCGAAATCATTATGAATGACGCCCGCAGCCTGCGGTGCGGTATCGCCTATGTGAATCGTCCAGGCGCGCACTTCTTTCACTCCAGCGGTAAAGTAGGTTTGCAAACCCAACAGCTTGTACGCCACGCGAATCAATCGATTTAAACCTGGCTCTGCCAAACCAACATCGGCCAGAAATTCTATTTTATCTTCATCCGAAAGCTCTGAAATTTCTGACTCCAGCGCTGCGCAAATCGCCACTACCGGAGCACCTTCACGTGCGGCGAACTCTTCCAGCCGCGTCAATAATGGATTATTTTTAAAACCATCTTCAGCCACATTGGCCACGTACATGGCAGGTTTAATCGTGAGCAGGCACAGCGGCTTAAGCGAGGCAATCTGCGCCGCATCCAGCTTCATCATGCGCGCAGGTTTGCCTTGGTTTAAATGCGCAGCAACCTGATCCAGCAGTTCACCAAATTTAGCAGCTTCTTTATCGCCGGAGCGTGCAGCCTTGGAGTTACGCAACTGGGCTTTTTCCACCGTTGTCATATCCGCCAGCGCCAGTTCCGTTACGATCGTTTCAACATCGGAAATCGGATCGACCTTGCCCGCCACGTGAATGACGTTGTCGTCCTCGAAACAGCGCACCACATTCAAAATACCATCGGTCTCACGAATATTGGCGAGGAATTGGTTGCCCAGGCCCTCGCCCTTGGATGCCCCAGCCACCAGCCCGGCGATGTCCACGAATTCTGTGATGGCATATTGCATTTTCTGCGGCTTGACGATATCGGCCAGCGCCTGCATCCGCGCATCCGGAACTTCCACAATGCCGACGTTCGGCTCAATCGTACAGAACGGATAGTTCTCCGCAGCTATACCCGCCTTGGTAAGTGCATTGAATAAAGTGGACTTGCCTACATTGGGCAGACCGACGATTCCGCATTTCAGACTCATGAATATTCCTTAATATTAATTACTGTGCAACTTCAGCATTGCCGCTTCCAGCTTGCCCTCAACTATCAGGGGAACCACATCCAGCGCACGCTGCATGGCGCGTTCGATTAACTCCGCTTCTTCACGGCGCGGGGCATTCAGCACATAGTCAACAACGTCCGCACGTTCACCAGGATGACCAATGCCGATACGAAGCCGCCAAAAATCGCGTGTGCCAAGATGCGCAAAAATGTCCTTCAAGCCGTTGTGTCCGCCGTGACCACCGCCGAGTTTAAGCTTGACGCTACCCGGCGGCAAATCAAGTTCATCATGCACTACCAAGATGTGTCGAGGTTCGATTTTGTAGAACTGAGTCAGCGCCCCCACTGCACGGCCACTGATATTCATAAAGGTTTGCGGCTTGAGCAGGAATAATTCACGACCATCCACCTGACCGCGCGCGACCAAACCGTGGAACTTGCTTTCGGCCTTGAACGTGAATTGGCGCATGCGCACGAACGTGTCCACCCACCAGAATCCAGCGTTATGCCGGGTGAAATCATATTCACGACCAGGGTTACCCAGCCCGACAATTAACTTGATTTCACTCATTTTCAGCTCACACCATGTGAAAAACCGTTCACGACATGTTAAAAACCCGCCATACACTCAGAAAGTGCATGGCGGGTTTTTAATTGTAATGCTTATACTACTTGGATTTCGCCGCAGGTTTCGCCGCAGCTTTCGCATCAGCAGGAGCGGCAGCTACTACAGCAGCCGCTGCCAATGCTTCTGCTTCAACCGCACCACGTGGTACTTGGACAGTGGCCACTACGGCATTTCCAATATGGATACCTGCCGCTTCTACGCCTTTAGGTAGATTGAGGTCGGACACATGGATGGAATGATTCAGCGCCAGAGTGGACAGGTCGACCTCGATAAATTCGGGCAAGTCAGCCGGCAAGCAAGCAATATTCAGATCATTCATTACGTGAGAGATGATACCTCCGTTCAGCTTCACCCCAGGTGCGATATCGGCATTTATAAAATGCAATGGCACTTTCATATGGATTTTCTTATTTGATTCCACGCGTTGAAAATCGATATGTTGTACTTGCTGACGGAATGGGTGCATCTGAAAATCGCGCAACAGCACTTGCTCTTTTTTGCCATCCAATTCCAGTGTCAGGATAGAAGCATGAAACGCTTCCTTACGCAGGCTGTGATATAAATTGTTGTGATCAAGGTCAATCAGCGTGGGTTCAACGCCACCATATACAATGCCAGGCACGCGGCCAGTCTTGCGCAGACGGCGGCTCGCACCCGTTCCTTGCGCCTTGCGGGATATTACGCTTAGTTCGATTTTCATTTTGTTTCTCCACTTCAAATTCGGAATCACCCGCGACCAGGCAATTCCAGGTTACGTGGCAGTCAACATGACAGCCACAAAAACTATTCCATAAATAATGAGCTGACGGACTCTTCCGCATGGACGCGGCGAATTGTTTCGGCCAACAGCTCGGCCACGCTCAACTGGCGGATACGCTTGCAAGCCATAGCCTCATTGCTCAGCGGGATAGTGTCGGTCACGACCAGTTCATCTATTGCGGAACTTTCTATGCGCTGAATCGCCGAACCTGACAGTACCGGGTGTGTGCAGTACGCCACCACCTTCTCCGCACCCTTGGCTTTCAGTGCATCCGCGGCCTCGCATAAGGTATTACCGGTATCTACCAGGTCATCCATGATCAAACAGGTTCGGTCTGCCACTTCACCAATGATGTTCATCACCTTGGCCACGTTGGGTTTGGGGCGACGCTTGTCAATGATGGTGAGATCCGCTTCCAGACGCTTGGCCAACGCACGCGCACGCACTACGCCGCCCACGTCCGGCGAAACCACCACCAAATTTTGGTAATGATGTTTCCGCACATCTGCCAACAAAATCGGGCTAGCGTATATGTTGTCCACAGGAATATCGAAAAACCCCTGTATCTGATCCGAATGCAAATCCATGGTTAGAACGCGATCCACACCAACACCAGTAAGCATGTTCGCCACCACCTTGGCAGTAATCGCCACGCGTGCGGAACGCGGACGTCGATCCTGCCGGGCATAGCCAAAATAGGGTAGCGCGGCAATGATACGTCCGGCGGAAGCGCGTTTAAGCGCATCCACCATTACCAGCACTTCCATCAGACTATCGTTGGTTGGGGCACATGTTGACTGCAAAACAAACACGTCTTTGCCGCGCACATTGTCAAGAATTTCTATCATCACCTCGCCGTCTGAAAAACGGCCAACGGTGGCTCGCCCAAGTTGAATATTAAGGTGCTGTGCTACATCTTGTGCAAGCTTAGGATTGGCATTGCCGGTGAACACCATCAAGCTGTCGTCGGACACCATGCTCCCCTTAAATAAAAACGGGCGCAAGCGCCCCAACTAACAACATCCATCAAACTGGCTGGGGAGGTAGGGATCGAACCTACGAATGCCGGAATCAAAATCCGGTGCCTTACCACTTGGCGACTCCCCAATAATCTTGCATTTCACTTTACGGTAAAATCCCGAAGTGGATGCCGCGGCAAACCACGCGCTACAACACCGCGCATGTCTGACGGCAAATGTTCCATGACTGCTTGCGCCTCTGCCTCGGTAACAAACTCAGCAAACACACAGGCGCCAGAACCACTCATCCGAGCTTGCGCAAATTGCTCAAGCCAAACAAGATGCCGCGCCACTTCCGGGTATAAGCCGCATACCACCGACTGTAAATCGTTGTGTGGTAGCCGTAGCGGAAGGCCGCGAATTCTGAGGGAAATCGCTCCCGGTGTCAATTCCAAGTTAGTAATATCCAAGTGTGCAAATACCTTTGCCGTAGCGACATGCACTGGCGGGAACAACACCACATACCAAGCATCCGGTACCTCGTAGGCCTGCAATTGCTCGCCTATGCCTTCTGCATAAGCGTTATCACCGAACACAAATACCGGTACGTCCGCACCTAGAGACAGGCCTATCTTCATTAACCGTTCGCGCGACAACCCCAAATCCCATAGGTTATTCAGCGCAATGAGCGTAGTAGCTGCATCCGAACTACCGCCACCCAAACCCCCGCCCATTGGGATACGTTTCTCCAGCGTGATATCCACACCCAATCTGCAACCGCATTCTTTTTTCAGTAGGCGTGCAGCGCGTACGCACAAGTCCTGTTCCTGTGGCACACCATCAAGCGCACTGATGCGGCGCACCACACCATTTTTGCGTAGAGAGAAATGCAACTTGTCACTAAAATCAATGAAACGAAAAAGGGTTTGCAGCAGATGATAGCCGTCCTTCCTGCGCCCTACCACATGCAAAAAAAGATTAAGCTTAGCGGGTGCCGGAAAGGTTAAAGTGTTTGTTATATTTCCCATTCATCGATCAG
>JANMWF010000264.1:0-2803 GCA_031393845.1 Nitrosomonadales bacterium
CGCGAATTTGGTAAAGGCTGCACTGCCGCTTCGTCAACGTGGGCAGCTTGGCTTAAAAACTTTGGATGGGCATTCATGGTGGGTAGCTCCAATAAAGCAAGGAGCATCAATAGTAACAACTGACGCTTCCCTACGACGGCATTATCCGTACAGGTTCAAAGGGTATCTCTCACCTCGTCGCATTGATGACGAGGACCCCTACGCAAGCAAACAAATTACTGTAAATGGAATGGGAAAGCAAGCCCGTGCTATTTCCGATACGAAAATGATCGTAAGTGGGGGCATCATTAACAACTCATGCAACAAGCTGAGCGATCAACGCCACGTCCGCGACACCGGTCATCGGCAGGCCATGAGTAGACTGATATTCTTTAATGAGTTGCTGTGAGGTTTGACCGAATATTCCATCCGCTTTAATGTCCACGACGCGATCCGACAGTCCAAGCTGGAGTAGGCGCACATCCAGCCCACGTTGCAGAGGCGATTGCAGAGACAATGAACGCGTTCCAGGCTGCGGACCATCGTAACAGCCGCGCGGAGTGGCTGAAAGCGTTACGCTGGAAATTTCTTGGCCGCGTACAACCAGCGGTAACTCCAGCCCCCAGTAACCTTGGTCAAGCCGGCGTTGGAAGGTATCCATGCGATAGACGGTAGCGCGTAAGTCGGCGCGAGTATTTTCGGTTAGCCAAGCGCGACGGACGGCTATGTAAGCGGCAATCCATTTCTGCTCGTTGACGCTGGAGATATCGCCGACCTGTTGAGTGGTGCGGTTGCTCATTAATTTCCATGAGCCGTGTACGAAACTGTCGTATACCACCGCTACTCCAAGTGGACTTATGATCTTTAAGCGCTCTGCAGCTTGAGCGGCAGGCTGCCAATAGGTCTCGTCGAAAAAGGTATCCTGCGTATCGCGCATAACGTTGTCGTCAGCGCTGGCACGTAGCAAATTATGAAGTTTTAATTCCTTATCCAGCTTAAGGTCGCATGCCGCAAAACGCGGCAGGTATGATGCTAAACGGGTGCCGAAACGGGCACCTGAGTTCGCACAATAGCGCTGCATTAACTCATTTAGATTGCCTGAGCCCAGTGTGGTCTGCGACCTGCCGAAGGTGAGATGTCCAGTGTCACCGGCGATCAGTGTCACTTGGCCGTAATTACCTAGCACTTCGCCGGTCTCGAAGATATTTACGATGGCCTCGGCGGTTTTCTTTTGAGTTGCTGTCAACATAATCGTAACTCCGTAAGATTTGAGTTGAGTTTTACTATACAGCTACCGGAACTGAATACATCACTTAAAATTTATCCATCAAATGCCACATCTCCTTCAGCCACCATATCTCCCACATTGATATTCTTGAAGTCAAACAGCTTGCTGTCCATCAGGTGTGAAGGTTTAACGTTCTGCATGGCGGTGAAAATGGACTGGCTGCGGCCGGGGTACTGGCGCTCCCACGCAGTTAACATTTCCTTGATATTCTGGCGTTGCAGGTTTTCCTGTGCACCACATAGATTACACGGGATGATGGGAAATTTCAGGGTGCGGGCAAAACTAGCAATGTCTTTCTCGGCGCAATAAGCCAGTGGACGAATCACCACATGGTCGCCCTTGTCCGTAACCAGTTTGGGTGGCATAGCCTTGAGTTTGCCGCCGAAAAATATATTCAGGAACAGCGTTTCTATCATGTCGTCGCGGTGGTGGCCTAATGCGATCTTGTTCGCACCCAGTTCTCCGGCCACGCGATAGATGATGCCGCGGCGTAAACGCGAGCAGAGTGAGCAGGTGGTTTTGCCTTCTGGAATTTTCTCCTTGACTATGGAATAGGTGTCCTGGGTTTCAATGTGATACTCGATGCCGATGGATTTGAAATATTCCGGCAGTATATGTTCCGGAAAACCCGGCTGCTTCTGATCCAGATTCATGGCAATCAGGCGAAAATTAATCGGCGCGCGTTTTTGCAGCGTTAGCAAAATTTCCAGCAGAGTGTAAGAATCCTTGCCGCCGGACATGCACACCATGTTGGTGTCGCCTTCCTCGATCATGTTGAAGTCGCCGATAGCACGGCCAACTTGTTGTTCCAGTCGCCCGCGCAGGCGGTTAAAATTGCTGGAGTGATGCTCAAAATGGATGGGGTGTGTAATGGCGTTCATATTGTTCGTTCAAAGGTTAATACTGCGTCCGCCATCCACCGCAATAATTTGTCCGGTAATGTAGGGCGCATCGTTTAATAAAAATTTCACGGTGCGGGCAATGTCGTCGGGCTCGCCTTCACGCTTGAGCAAGGTGTGTGCGATGATCTGCCTCCGCCGCGCCTCATCGCTCCATTCCGCGCTTTCAGGCCACACAATGACGCCGGGGGCAATAGCGTTGACGCGCACCTGTGGGGCCATTTCCTGTGCCAGCGCGCGCGTGAGCGCCGCCAACCCACCCTTTGCTATGCTATACAACAGGTAACCGGGCATGGGTCGTTCGGCATGAATATCCACAATGTTAACAATGGCGCCGTGGTTGTGGCGCAACTCCTTCGCTGCCGCTTGTGCGAGCAGCAGCGGGGCTTTCAGATTGGTGCCGATGAGGTCGTTCCAGTTTTGATCGTTAACATCGCCCAGTGACGTAGCAAAAAAACTGGAGGCATTGTTAACCAGCGCATCCAGCCGCCCAAAGTGACTGATGGTTTCCTCGACCAGCCGGAACAGAGCTTGCGGGTCCAGCAGGTCGGCCTGTATGTGCAGCGCAGAGCCGGGACGCTCGGCTTGTAATTCGGACTGTAAAGCCAATGCATCCTGCGCAGAAGAACGGTAATGC
>JANMWF010000272.1:0-11873 GCA_031393845.1 Nitrosomonadales bacterium
GTGGGGACTGCCGTCTATCTGAATGAGTTCGCCGAACCGGGCGCGACGCTCGCGCATAGGGTGTGTGCGCGCCGCGCCGCCTTTTCTGGTGCGCCAGTAGCCAGCTTCGATCATCATCTGGCGGGTGGTCTCAATGGATAGTTGAATGCCGTGCGGCTCGGCGAGTTTCTCGTTAGCCAGCGTCGGCCCGAAGTCCCGGTAGTGTGTGCCGATGAGTTCAATGGCCGTCGTACGTGCGGCTTCATCCAACCGCCGGTTTGAGGCTCTACCGCGCTTCTTGCTGACCAATCCACCCAGGCCTTCCGCCCGGTATCGCTTGGACAACCGCTGCACCTGACGGGTGCCGACGCCTATCCGCTTCGATGCTTCTTGCTGGCTGATCTTGTCCTCTTCAAGCATGTCCAATACTTGTGCTCGTTTCACTTCTTTTTGACTCATGAGTTTGCCCATTTCAAAATATCCGCCGTTGTTTTAAACAGGGGGGGACTTGTATCACCAGCGGACATTTCTATTTGGGAGAAACCGGACATTACTACTTGGGGCTAACACAATAATTCCTAGCCGTTTTTCTATATATGATAAAGTTGCACTATTAGAATTATCAATTATAGGTTTGTAACTCAATTTCATGGCTGACACCTTGAGTCAAAAAGGGCAATTTAATCCGATTCACAGTGCTCACGCTATTGAGCAAGTAGTGTTGGTTTTGCAATTTGACAAGCCACTTGATAGCACTAATTTTGCGGAGGTATTGAAAGCTGCTGAGCAATTTAAGCCTGACTTTTCGAAGTCTATTCCAATCCAAAAACTCACATTTGTTTTTGGAGCTGGCGCATCAAATCAGCCTGACCCGATAAATAGTGGAACTAGTTTCCAGAAAACGGGAGCTGATGAGTCAGTTGAGAATGAACTCCGGGTTGAACAAGCCGCTTTAACATTTACAACTACTAAATATACAAGATGGGCTGCTGTTTGGTCACAAGCTAGTAGTTACTTCGATGCATTAGTTCCTTTTTACACAAAGCATGCTGGACTATCAGGCATCAGTGTTAACTATGTAGATAAATTTGTATGGTCAGGCAATGTTAATGATTGCAAACCAAGCTATTTGCTTCGTACTGACTCTAAATATCTTTGCCCACACGTGTATACGGCAGAAGATTTCTGGCATAGCCATACAGGTGCATTCACACGATATGATGCCTTTACAAGGCGTTTACTTAACGTCAATGTTGATTATCTCGATGAAATTCGTCTTGAACAAACTCATCGCATTGTGGCAATTACAACTGTACTTGCCGATCAGCTAAATCAACCCGGATATACTCCAAGGTCTTTGAACCAAGATCAAAATATTGACTTCATCAAATCGCACATGGATAATTTGCATATACTTGGCAAGGCCGTTTTCGGCAATATCATCAACGACACAATGAGCGATCGCATTGCTCTAACATGACAATGTCGACTTTATTAAGAAAAACTACAACGTTTGCATTAGGGACGGCCTCTACAGCAGCAAAGTTTGCCATTGCTCTGGCAATGTCGCCACCCCCTACATTACCACTAGTTATTGATGAGCCCATGGTGGAACCAGCAATCACAACTAGCGTAGCCTCATCACACTCACCGCTTTTGCAACCTATCAATTATTTAACAACTATCGCCACTAATGACTCTAGTACTCTTGTGGCGAGCAGACATACATCCCCGCAAGAAAGTATTATTGGTGAAATAAGGCAATGGAATTTGATGGATGCTAATTGGGATGGAGAGGGAGCAGCCAAACCTAAAGCAAACTCAATAAAAGAGGCTGTTGCATTCGTCAGATTGCTTAATGACGAAATTACTCTTCCTGAGCCGATGCTCCTAGGTTCTGGTAATTCAGCGCTCTACTGGAACGAAGGTGGTCTATATGCTGACATTGAGTTTCTTGATAATGGTCGTATTGCCTATTTTATAAAAAAGAATAGCGATCAACACAAAGGTGTCCTCACATTTGACTCCCAAAAAATGCCCGCTGTGTTCCAGGCTCTCATCAAAGTTTAGGAATTTCTTTCGTCGACTCTTTGGTTTCAATGTTGATTGTCAAGAAATAAATATCCGCACCATCAATGATTCAGCTCGTGTTGAGGCAATTAACGCCGCTGCTTCAGATTGCGTATGTGAAAAATTCCGGATGAGCACGCATTCACCAGGCGTTGTGGAAGACTCCGAACGGTTTGCTCGCTTTGTTTTTTCCCCCATCCAAGTTGATAAGAAGGGAAAAGTTAAGCCTAACTCCTTCTCCCATGTTCATTCACGAGGCTGTTCAATTCAACGCGAATCTCATGCAAATGACGATGAAATTTTAGCGCTTGTTAATCTAGTTCTTAATGGAAAAGATGATCGCGCGTGGAAAGGTGTTATTTTCGGAAAGTGTCAAGATATGCGCAGCATTGTTACTGATGCAGCCAATCTTCGTGCAGTCTGCGCATATGACACTGCGAATCCTGAAAATCCAGCACACGCTGAGCTTTGCCAAACTCAGAACGTAATCAACGAAGCTGATGCTATCGAATTACGGCATAACCTGTTTACCGCTTTTGGCAGTGGAACCATAATTGAACCGCATCAGTATCGTAATGGAGCAGTGTGGAATAGTTTATCCCTCCCTCTCCAAGCTAGATAACAAGCGCTACATCTCAAACTTTCGTTTTGACTGCAATGTGCACGTTACATTGCCCTCCTGTGCACAAATCCATGGATTAAAAGGGTCAGCATTGCATTAAGTTTTCGCATTTCATCCCTCTTGTTCAAAATCCACAACCAGGCAATGTGGTCGGGTCTTGCAATATAGCTTGTATAGTGTGCTTACCATCAATCCATTGGAATGCAAAAGATAAGGCCGCCCACGTCGGCTAATGGGCGTCCACTTTTTAATAGGTCGACCGGTCACTAAGGTTTAGCTCGGTATCTACCGGGCTAGCGGTTCGACAAGCTCACCGCGAACGGCAATGGTTTTGCTGGAACGCACCACTAGTTCTCAGCCTGCTAAGACGGCGAAATCTGCCACTGCTTTAATTCACTGCGTCGCTTGGCATAATCGGGGCAGGCAATTTCGACCACCTGCCAAAATGCAGTAGAGTGGTTCATCTCGATAAGGTGGGCGAGTTCATGTACTACGACGTAATCAATCAAGTGCAGCGGCATTTTGATGAGTTGCCAGTTGAGGCGCACATCGCCTCGTGTGGTGCAACTGCCCCATTGCGTGCGCGCGGAGGAAAGCCTCACCATGCGTGGTGCTACGTTCATCAGGGGTGCATAGTGTGCTACGCATTCTTTGAACAGGTTTTTCGCCTCGCGTTGATACCACTGTGTGACAGTCTGCTCTATCAATGCTTGGTTAGCATCATCTGTGACATGCACGAATAATTGCTCACCGTTCAGCAGCGGTGGCGTAGCAAACAAGCTGACGATTACACGCAAGGTAAGCACCTCGCCGATGAAAAAGAGGGACTGCCCATCCCGCCATTGTGGCGAAATGGGCTTCTTCGCTTGCCAATTTTCAAGTTTTTTTACCACCCAATGCGCTTTGTCCTGCAATACATCGTGCAGCCATTTCTCCGAGGCGCGCAGTGGCATGTTTACCGTCAACCCGTGATTGTCGATACGCAGGCCTATGCTACGGCGCCGCCTAGTACGTTTGAGAGTATAGGTAACTTGGGTGCCAACCAGATCCACTGTGCGTTGTTCAACGGCCAGCGGGGTAATAAGTCGGCGCAGTTTATCAAGCATCAGGGCAACCGCGTGACTTCGATTTCGATCCATTCTTCCACGCGCCGATTGATCTCCTCGGCCTTGAGACCGGCGGGATCAATTGGTGTACCGATACTCATGGTGATAACGCCAGGATATTTGAGGAAGGATTCGCGTCCCCACAGTTTTCCTGCATTGTGTGCCACAGGGACGATTGGTGCGCCACTAGATGCACCTAAAAGCGCACCGCCGATCTTGTATTTTCCGCGCTGACCAAAAGGAATGCGTGTTCCTTCAGGAAAAATAACCACGCAGAAGCCTAGTTCCAGTCGTTCTTTACCTTGGCGCAGCAACTGCTTGATTGCTTCGCGGCCTTCGCTACGTTTAATGGCAACGGGGCTGGTCATCGCAAGACCCCAACCGAAAAAAGGAAGCCACAACAGTTCACGTTTAATCACCCATACTTGCGGCGGAAATACTTTTTGTAGCGCGATGGTTTCCCATGCAGATTGATGTTTGCACAGTACAAGACAGGGTTTAGTTGGGATGTTATCGGCACCGCGCACTTCCATGCGGATGTCGCATACCACGCGCAACAGCCATAGCATGGTAAGCGCCCAGCCCGAGATGATGCGATAGCGTGTAATGGGATGAAACGGAAAGGTGAGTATTGCAATTAGCGTAAACAGCGGCGTAATGACGATTTGCAGCAGCAGAAAAATCAGCGAGCGTATAAATACCATATCAGAGAAATTTTAAAAATATCGACGTTCCCGCGCAGGCGGGAATGGAAAATTCAGATCTTTTAGAGATGCCATTAAATGAGGGTGGGGACGACGGCTGCCAGATCACGATAAATCAGAGTGCCTTCCGGCAAACTGCCCTTGGCCTGAGTCTTCGCGCCCTTGCCGGTAAGCACCAATATCGGTTGCGCGCCCATGTTGGCTGCGGCTTTCAGATCGCGTAACGCATCGCCTACCATAGGCACGCCCTTCAGGTTCACGTTATAGCGCATGGCAATTGTTTCCAGCATGCCGGTTTTAGGTTTGCGGCAAGAGCAGTTGGCTTCCGCCGCGTGGGGACAATAAAATATTGCATCAATGCGCCCGGCTGCCTGCGCCACCGTTTTATACATCTTATTGTGAATGGCATTCAGTGTGAGCATATCGAACAGACCGCGTCCTATACCTGATTGATTGGTCGCCACCACCACGCGATAGTCCGCCTGCACCAAGCGAGCAATCGCTTCAAGACTGCCGGGTAAAGGCTTCCATTCATTCGGGTGCTTGATGAATTGAGGAGAGCCGTAATTGATGACACCGTCGCGGTCAAGGATGATAAGCTTCATTATTGCCCCCCATTAGGCTGCCAGTCTGGAGATATCAGCGACCTGATTCATCAAGTCACCCAGCCGCTTCAGCAAGGCCAGACGATTATCCCGCACAGCAGAATCTTCTGCCATCACCATCACCTGGTCGAAAAATTCATCTACTACTGTGCGCGCCGAGGCCAGCAAAGTCAGCATAGCGGTGTAATCCTGTTTCTGCATTCCGGCTTCCACCTGCGGTGCGAGGCGTTGCACGACTTCATACAGGCTGCGTTCTGCATTTTCTTGCAACAGCTCAGGCTGAATTGCTGCTTCTACCTTGGCAGTTTTCTTCAGAATATTCTGAATGCGCTTGTTGGCAGCCGCCAATGCCGCCGCTTCCGGTAGTTTACGGAAGGCACATACTGCGTTTAGACGTGGTATCACGAGATCGATACGCGTCGGGTTTTGACACACAACCGCTTCAATTTCATCGGGAGAAAAATCGCGCTCGCGCAAATAACCGCGCAGTCGCTCAAGCATAAAGCCATGCACATCGGCCACGACACTGCCGCTTAATTTTCCAGCGGTGAAACTATCCTTGCTCAATTGCAATAGCATATTTAGCGGCAACGCCAGCGGGGTCTCGATTAGAATGCGCAACACTCCCAGTGCATGGCGGCGTAATCCAAAGGGGTCCTTATCGCCAGTGGGAATCAGACCGATGCCGTAAATGCCAACCAGTGTATCCAGCTTGTCCGCCAGAGCCACCGCACAAGCCACCGCGCCATGCGGCAGAGTGTCACCGGCAAAGCGCGGGTGGTAGTGCGCCGCGATCGCATCTGCCACTACCCGATCCTCGCCGTCATGCAGCGCATAATAGCGTCCCATAATGCCTTGCAGCTCCGGAAACTCGCCGACCATGTCGGTGGTCAAATCGGCCTTGGCTAGACGTGCCGCCAGTTCAGCCACCGATTTTTCAGCATTAAGCTGGTGCGCGATGGCGCCGGCCAGGATGGTTATGCGTTCAACGCGCTGCAACTGTGTGCCCAGCTTGTTGTGATAGACCACGTTGCCCAGCCGAGCGATGCGCGATTCCAGCGTCTGTTTGCGATCCTGATTGAAGAAGAAGCGCGCATCGGCCAAACGCGGACGCACCACGCGTTGATTGCCATCGATAATGTGCTTGGGATTGTCCACCTGCATGTTGGAAACAATCAGAAATTTATTGAGCAGCTTGCCGTCGTTATCCAGTAACGGAAAATACTTCTGGTTCTGCTGCATGGTGAGTATCAGGCATTCCTGCGGCACTTCAAGGTATTCCTTCTCGAACTCGCCAACATAAATTACCGGCCATTCCACCAGCGCCGTGACTTCATCCAGCAGGCCATCGGATGGATTAATGTGCGCGTTGAGTGCGTGCGCCTTGGCTTTGAGATGTTCATCAATTCTGGCGCGGCGCTTTTCAAAAGAGGCGATAACCTTGCCGTGCGTCAACAATGCTTCTTCATAGCTATTGGCGCATACGACTGGGATTTCACCTGTGTGCAGGAAGCGATGCCCGCTCGTTAACCGTCCACTCTGCAGTCCCAATACTTCGCCGGCCACTATGCGATCCCCATGCAGCATAATCAAGCCATGCACGGGACGCACAAACTGGTGGTCGGAGTCGCCCCAGCGCATCAGTTTGGGGACGGGCAGCTTTTTCAAAGCTTGAGTGATGATGTCGGCCAAATATACGTCAAGGCCCTGGCCTTTTTTCTCTAACCGTGCGACGAAATATTCGGTCTTGTCGTCATTATTACGCTGCAATTGTTCAAACGTCACGCCTGCACCGCGCATGAAGCCTTCCAGTGCTTTGCTGGGTTTGCCTTGGGCATCCATCCCGGCAGCTACTGCGGGGCCTTTGCGTTCTATCACACGATCAGCCTGCTGCGATGCTACATTTGTAATCGTCAGGGCCAGCCGACGCGGAGTAGAGAAAGGCGTACATATACTATCTTCGCCCGCTAGCTCCTGCTCGCGCAATTCAGTAAATACTTCGTTTGCGAAAACAGTGGAAAGACGTTCCAGCGCCTTGGGCGGCAGCTCTTCGGTAAGCAGCTCAATCAATAAAGTCTGGTTCATTATTGTGTCTCCCCGGTTTTGCACATCGGGAAGTCAAGTGCCTCGCGCGAGTTGTAATAAGCCTGTGCCACCAGCCTGGACAACGTTCGCACGCGGCCTATGTAAGCTGCGCGTTCGGTCACCGAAATAGCACCGCGCGCATCCAGCATATTGAAACTATGCGAGCACTTCATCACCATCTCGAATCCGGGCAATACCAGTTCGACGGCGATCAAGCGCTTGGCCTCGGTTTCATATTCATTGAAGTGGCGGAACAACATTTCGACGTTGGAGTATTCGAAGTTGTATTTGGATTGTTCCACCTCGTTTTGGTGGTATATATCGCCGTACGTCACTACGCTGTCGCCGTTCTTGGTCCACACCAGGTCATACACGTTCTCCACGTCCTGCAAATACATTGCCAGACGCTCCAGTCCATAAGTAATTTCGCCCAACACTGGGCGGCAGGGCAGCGAGCCAACTTCCTGAAAATAGGTGAACTGCGCCACCTCCATGCCATCCAGCCATACTTCCCAGCCTAAACCCCATGCGCCCAGCGTGGGTGATTCCCAATCATCTTCCACAAAGCGGATATCGTGCTCACCGGTATTTATGCCCAGAGCGCGCAGACTGTCGAGATAGAGTTCCTGGATGTTGGCAGGCGAAGGCTTGAGCACAACTTGATACTGGTAATAATGCTGTAAGCGGTTCGGGTTTTCGCCGTAGCGCCCGTCTTTGGGGCGACGTGAAGGCTGCACATAAGCGGCGCGCCAAGGCTCTGGGCCGATCGCACGCAAAAAGGTGGCGGTGTGAAAAGTACCTGCGCCCATTTCGATATCGTAGGGTTGCAACAGAGCGCAACCCTGTTTGTCCCAGAATTGCTGTAGCGTCAGGATGATTTGCTGAAATGTGAGCATGTGACAAAACCGGCGTGATTTGTGAAAGGCGCTATTTTATTCCAATTTCAATTCGATAGTGGAACAAGGCGGGGACGAGCGAACAATGCAGAAAACATTGTCTATTTTTATGAAGATAAATATCGGCTAGCCAAGTGATGCCGTTTCAAAATCCAGCCATTCAAAATGGTTCGGCTTGAGCCCACTGGATTCCCACCAGTCCGAACGTTAGCTTGATTTCGGCTCATCGAAAGGCGGGAATAACGACATTTTTAGAGGTGCTTTGATTACGATTTTATAGCGCGTAATACCGTAGCCCCTATGTCGGCTGGATTACGTACAACGAACATACCCAGCGCTTCTATCGTGTCAATTTTAGCGGTTGCGGTATCGGACTCACTGGTGATAATCGCGCCGGCATGCCCCATGCGACGCCCGGGGGGAGCCGATAAGCCTGCGACATAGCAGATTAGCGGTTTGCGCATGTTTTTCTTTGCCCAGCGGGCCGCATCGACTTCCTGCGGACCTCCGATTTCGCCGATCATCAGTACAGCATCGGTATCGGGATCATCTTCAAATGCCTTTAATACAGTCGCGAAGTCAGTTCCATTGACGGGGTCGCCCCCGATACCGATAGATGACGATTGACCGAGGCCGAGTTCGCTCATCTGGGCGACAGCCTCATAGTTTAGCGTGCCGGAGCGTGAAACAATCCCAATTCTTCCCGGGCTGTAGATGTGAGAAGGCATGATGCCCACCTTGCCCACGCCTGGTGTAATAATGCCGGGTGTATTCGGGCCGATGATGATTGAGTTGGTGCCCAGACGGTAGCGCTCCACACGCACCATGTCCTGAACAGGTATGCCATCCGCGATGACAACAATCGTTTTGATCCCCGCATCGATCGCTTCCATGATCGCATCGGCGGCAAAGGGAGGCGGGGCAAAAATACCAGAAACGTCGGCGCCTGTTTCCCGCACTGCTTCTTCAACGGTATCAAATACAGGTAAGCCCAAGTGTTGCGTTCCGCCCTTGCCTGGCGTTACACCCCCGACCACCTTGGTGCCAATTTTCATCGCTTCTTCGGCGTGAAAGGTGGCGTGTTGCCCAGTAAACCCTTGAAAGATTACGCGCGAATCTTTATTTAATAACACACTCATGAGTGTTCCTTTTTTAGCGGTATCACTTTTTGTACAATATTGTTAACTTCAGTTACCGCTTTTGCGGCAGCATCATTGAGATTGCTGGCGATAATAAAGGGGAATTTGGAGGTGCTGAGAATAGCTCGTCCTTCTTCAACATTTGTACCCGCCAACCGTACGATGATAGGCATTTTTATATTCTGGTCACGCATGGCTTGAATAATTCCTGTGGCGATCCAATCACAGCGATTGATCCCAGCAAAAATATTAATGAGGATAATTTTAACGGCGGGATCCTGCAGCACGATGTGAAAAGCATTGGCAACTTTTTCCGGTGTGGCGCCACCCCCTACATCCAGGAAATTAGCCGGTCTTCCGCCATGCAGAGTAATCGCATCCATGGTTGCCATTGCCAAGCCGGCACCATTAACGATGCAACCAACATCACCGTCCAGTGCAATGTAATTCAAGCCATGTCCGGTAGCCTCAACCTCCTTTGGATCCTCTTCGTCAAAATCCCGGAGTTCGGAAATTGTCGGTCTGCGGTACAGTGCATTGTCATCGAAAGACATTTTTGCATCCAGCGCCAACAGCTGGCCATTGTCCACAATAGCCAGCGGATTGATTTCAGCCATGATGGCATCATTGTCCCGCATGCAGCGATAAAGGCCCTTCATGACCTTTACTGCTTGCGGCAATAATGCTCCTTTCAGGCCAACCTTATAGGCAACCTTACGGCATTGAAAATCGAGCAGGCCCACTGCTGGATCAATGATTTCCCTGATGATTCGTTCCGGTGTTTGCTGCGCAACCACTTCTATGTCCACCCCCCCTTCGGCGGAGGTAACCAAAGTGATTCGCCGTGTAGCACGATCAATAACCAGCCCGATGTAATACTCGCGCACGATAGTGCTCGCTTGTTCAACCAGGACACGACGGACAAGCCTACCTTCAGCCCCAGTTTGATGGGTAACCAGAAGGCTGCCAATTATTTCATCAGCGATTACTCTGACTTCATCAATGCTATTGGCTACCCGGACACCCCCCGCTTTGCCACGCCCCCCGGAATGTATCTGCGCCTTGACAACCCAACGTGACCCGCCAATTTCTTCCGCAACAGTGGCCGCTTGGGCGTCATTGTGGACAACGCGTCCCGGTGGTACAGGTACGCCATAATGTTTAAGCAAATCTTTAGTTTGATATTCATGAATATTCATAGCGTATAACTCACTTAAGTCCAGGCTTGGCCGCCTGTATCTGATCAGCCTTGGCAACCAAAACTTGCGCCTGTCTGATGGATGCCGCATCGATAAGGCGACCGTTAAGCGAAACTGCTCCCTTGCCTTCGCGCGCGGCCTGTTCCATGTTTTCCAGAATACTTCTGGCGCGGCTAACTTCTGCCTCGCTGGGTGTGAAGACTTCGTTGGCTAACGCAATTTGTGACGGATGGATGGCCCATTTTCCTTCAACGCCCAGTGCGGCCACGCCGCCCGCAACCGCCATAAAACCTTCCGGATCGTTAAAGTCACCAAAGGGGCCGTCAATCGGTCTCAGGCCATAAGCGCGACAAGCAACTACCAATCTTGATAGCGCGTAATGCCATTGATCGCCCCAATGACGTGTTCGCTTCCCAGCTTCATCGGCGTCGGTAAGCATGGAGTAATTAGGGTTAGCGCCACCCATATTAGTCGTGCGTGCCTGTGTAGACGCTGCGTAATCGGCCACACCAAATACCATCGCCTCCATACGGCTCGGACATGCTTGAGCTATTTGTTCGATATTCGCCATGCCGAGTGCTGTCTCAATAAGCACGTGGATATTGACTGGCTTGAATTTCTTTGCTGCCTCGATTTGTTCCATCAGCGTGGCGACAAAATAGACATCGTCCGGCCTATTAACTTTGGGAATCAGAATGGTATCGAGCTTATCTCCGGCGGCTTCCATCACATCTACGATATCGCGGTAGCACCAATGCGTATCGAGTCCGTTGATTCGCACCGAAACAGAACATGCGGACCAGTCCATATCATTTAATGCCGCTATGACATTTTTGCGCGCCTGCTCTTTATCATCAGGCGCAACCGCGTCCTCCAGGTCCAGAAAAACCACATCAGCTCCTGCTGTTGGCGCTTTTTCAAGCATACGTAGATTGCTGCCCGGAACGGCCAATTCGCTACGATGAAGTCGAGTTTTAACTGCCACTATATTTTCCCCTTGATTTGTATATTTATTTATTGAGGTGATGCAACACCATGTAATCGGTATGATTTTCCTGGGTGCAAACTATATCACGATGTTAGCTCGTCTTCATATTTGACCATTCATGTACGTCAAGATAACCTCTGCCATATCAACGCAATTCATCTGGCCAGAAGATTGAACTCTAAACGGGCTTTCAAGCCCTCTTCCTCCTGGCAGGGCTTCAATCCAGCGTAATTCCAACAGATATATTTTCTATGAGGCTCGGCCCGCAATCAGGGGCCGGGCTCGTCCAACAAACGACTTAGATCGTGGCTTCGCTCGCACGATCTAAATTTGTTAGGGCATTAGCTGCGGAGACTCACACGTGCACAGCTTGCGCCACCAGCCGCACGCCTAGCGCCGCGCAGACACGACTGATCGTGTCAAAGCGCGGATGCGCATTTGGTCTGAGCGCCTTATACAGAGCCTCGCGGGTCAGACCGG
>JANMWF010000286.1:0-6650 GCA_031393845.1 Nitrosomonadales bacterium
CCACCCTCCGCAGCTCGGGCAAAAATAAAAACTTTATCGCTATCCGCGACTCGCGCCCTGAAGGCTGGATCAATACGTACCGTTCCACTCACTGATCCATTCGCAACTTTAGACTGGGTCGAGGCTCTGATACCGGCCGGAGCGGCGACTGCCGGGGGCAGTCCGGCCAATCCACGCGCTTCATTGATGCTGGCGCGGACCGAAGCCACCATAGGAGAATCCGCCGGCAACAAATTGATAATCTTTTGCCACCGTTTAATGGCGCCCTGGTAGTCCTTGCGTTCGAAAGCTGCAGCGCCCGCCAGAGACAGCGCCTTTAAGTTATCCGGGTCGATTTTCAGCGCCTGCTGGATTATTTTTTCGGGCTCTCCCTGCAGGGTTTGCTTAAGCATAGCCAGCATATCGGCGTGATCGGTCAGAACAAAGGCGTTGTTCGGTTGCAGTGCAACAGCGCGAGCGTATGCAGCACTGGCATCCTGATAGCGATTGAGGGCGGTGTAGGAGCGGGCAAGCATCACCCAGCCGTCGGCGTTGTCCGGTTCCGACTTAAGCCTTTCCGCTAGCCACGTCACCATTGCCTCAAATTGTTCAGGTGTGGCCGGATGTGCTTCGTCAACGGCTGCTGTCGGGATTTGCGGCTTTAATCCGGCTGGCGTACCCAGCATGAAATATAGAGAAATTGCCAACAAGGGAACTGAAATTACCAATGCCGCGATCGAAGCATTACCCCAGCGGCTATCAGTCGATGGTGCAGCGGCGATTTCAGCGGCCCCTGAATCTTCCAGCACGCGACTCTCCAGATCGCTCCGCGCGTTTTGATATTGAACTTCATTCAGTGTCCCGGCTGCCAGATCTGCGTCTAATTCGCGTAACTGATCACGAAAAACAGACAGATTCACCTCTGAAGGCGTGGTGGATATTGAGCTATTACCTCGTCTGAGCAATGGTGGCACCAGAACAAGCAAAGTAACAACAATCAGAGCTCCCACTATAAGCCAAAACGTTATCATGAATGCCCCTCGCTTTCTTTTCCAGACAACAGCGATGCCGCGCGGGCATGCTCATCTGCGCTCAGGGCGGGTGCCTGCTGCATCATCTTGCGGCGCTGGCGAAGAATAATAAAGAGCACGCCCAACCCCACAACTAGCAGTAAAAGTGGACCGAACCAGAGCAACCAGGTGGTTGATTTTACCAGCGGGCTGAACAGAACAAATTCACCATAGCGCTTTACCATGTAATCCAATATTTCCTGCTCCGATTGTCCTTGCCTTAGCTGTTCGCGCACTTGATTTTTAAGGTCGACTGCGAGTTCGGCATTGGAATCGGCAATCGTCTGGTTCTGACAGACCAGGCAGCGAAGATGTGCAGACAGATCCATAACGCGTTTTTCCAGTACAGGATTGTCCTTCGTAATCACCGCCTGTTCAGCATGAGCCAGTGGCATTAAAAGCAACAGTATCAGAAAGAGAAGTTTGCTATGCACCGTTCAACTCCTTAACCAGAGGAATTAGTTTGTTCTGTATGAGTTCAGGCGTAAGCGCTCCGATAAATTTGTGGCGGATGAGACCTGACTTGTCGATGACGAAAGTTTCCGGGACACCATAGACGCCCCAGTCGATGCCAACGTTGCCCTCTCGGTCGTAGGCTGACAGGACATATGGGTCACCCGAGGTTTTTAACAAAGCCAGACCGTCATCGCGATTATCCTTGTAATTCAGCCCATAAATTGGCACCAAATTTTGCCGTCCCAACTCTACCAGCAAAGGATGCTCTTGGCGGCAAGTCACACACCACGAGGCCCAAACGTTAAGCACCCAAACCTTGCCACGCAAATCTTCTGGTCCAATAGTTTTATCGGCATTGTGAAGTTGTGGCAGTCGAAATGTGGGTGCTATCTTGTTGATTAAGGGCGATGGAACTTCCCTGGGATTGAGTGTGAGTCCGATCCACAAGAAAATAACGAGAACAATAAAAACCCCCAGCGGAAGAAGAAAACGGTTCATCGGCTTCCCTTTCAGCGCTGCGCGGGTGACTTTAATGGCAGGCGATAGCGACGATCGCTCACCGCCAGCAAACCGCCTAGCGCCATGATTAAGCAGCCGCCCCAGATCCAGTTAACCATCGGTTTATGCTGGATCCGCATAACCCACTCGTCCCTGCTGATTTGTTCGCCAAGCGCAACGTAAAGATCGCGGAACAGGCTCGTATAAATGGCCCCCTCGGTCATGGCTGAATCCTGCATGGTATAAAGGCGCTTCTCCGGATAGAGCGTGTCTATCTTCGTTCCATTCAGTGTTACCTCCAGAGTGCCACGAACTCCGCTGTAATTCGGCCCTTTCATTTTCTCCATGGCAAGCAAGCGGAAAACATAACCGTCCAGCATGGTCGTGTCACCTACACGCAGACGCATTTCGCTGCTGGTTTCGTAGCCCTTGACCAGGGTCACGCCGAGAATAAACACGCCAATTCCAGCGTGGGCGAGTAACATGCCATAGGTGGAGCGTGACGTGGCACGCAACGCTGCCCAAGCGCTCGTGCCGGCTGATTCGCGCACCCGCGTGACCAGATAAGCCACGCTTGTGAGCAACGCCCACATCCCCAGCGAAGTCCCGGCTACCACCGGCGCCGTCCAGCGGCCGAACCAGGATGGCACAAGCATCCCTAAAGCCACGCTGACGACGAACCACGGTACCAAGTGTTTCACTATTTTCGCCATGCTGGCCTGCTTCCAGGGGGCGCGCGGCCCGATTCCCATCAAGAAAACGGCGACTGCCATGATCGGTGCAAACACTGCTTCAAAATAGGGTGGTCCGACCGAAATTTTACCCAGATTCAATGCATCTAAAAATAACGGATAGAGCGTGCCAAGGAATACCGCACCGGCGGCAGCGACCAGCAGTACATTATTCACCAGTAGCATCGACTCGCGCGAAATCAAACCGAATCCACTGCCCAGCCCAACTTTCGGCGCGCGCCACGCAAATAGCACAAGCGAGCCGCCGACCACAACACTCAGAAATGCCAAAATGAAAAGTCCGCGCGCCGGATCTGTAGCAAAAGAATGCACGGAAGTCAGCACTCCGGAGCGCACAAGGAAGGTTCCGAGCAGGCTTAAGGAAAAAGCGATAATAGCCAGCAATACTGTCCAGTTTTTGAAAGCACCGCGTTTTTCTGTTACTGCCAGGGAATGGATCAGCGCAGTGCCAACCAGCCAAGGCATGAATGAAGCATTCTCGACCGGATCCCAAAACCACCAGCCGCCCCAACCTAGCTCATAATAGGCCCACCAGCTACCGAGCATTACGCCAAGCGTGAGAAACATCCACGCCACTGTGGTCCATGGCCGTGACCAGCGCGCCCAAGTGGCATCAAGCTTGCCCCCGATCAAGGCCGCAATGGCGAAAGAAAAGGCCACCGAGAAGCCTACGTAACCCATATACAGCAAGGGCGGGTGGAATATCATGCCGGGATCCTGCAGCAGCGGATTCAGATCACGGCCATCCATTGCGGCTGGGAGCAGGCGTTCAAAGGGGTTGGAGGTGAACAGCGTGAAAGAGAGGAAGCCAACACTGATTAACCCCATCACGCCTAGTACGCGTGCCAGCATTTCTTCCGGCAAACGCTTGCTGAATATCGTCACCGCCAGCATCCATCCTCCGAGCATCAGCATCCATAAAAGTAGCGAGCCTTCATGCCCGCCCCACACCGCAGCGACGCGGTACTGAACCGGCAACAGTGAGTTGGAGTGGGCGGCAACGTACTTAACCGAGAAATCGTTGGTAACAAAGGAATAAACGAGACAGCCGAAGGCGATAACGATGAAGGCTAGTTGTAAGCGAGCTGCCGGGCGGGCGAGTGCCATTAATCGCCGATTACCGCGCAAGCTACCCGTTATAGGTAGTACGCCCAGCATTAGCGCAAGTACGAGCGCCAGCATTAGGGAAAAATTACCGATCTCGGGTATCATTTTCCGCCCCCTTGCCCGCTATAAACACAACCAACCGCTATCCACGTATTTGATTCAGCCTTGCCCGGTGTTGGTTGTTTGTTCATGAGCTTCATCTTTTCCAATTCCTTCAACTGGCCCTCCAATTCTTTCATCTTGCCCATCTTGACCCGACGATATTCCTAATATTGAGGCATCGAAAACTTCTTTGTCCTCGTGAAGGTGAGAATGACAAATTCAGAATTTAATAGATGCGTCCTTAAACTTTCGCATCATATGCTGCCCATGACACAATTTTTAATTTTAACATGGACATTCTAATTTTTTTAGAACAACTTCGAGTAAAGCCACTGTTAGCGCCGAAGATATAAGTGTCTCTTGTGCTATCGTCTCCTAAAATATTCAAGGAGACACGCTTGCCTCAAGATTAATATCATAATCCACCGTCAGCGGTGCGTGGTCACTAAAGCGCTGATCCATATAGATACTGGCTGATCGAGCGGACCGTGCAATACCCGGCGTGGCAATATGGTAGTCAATGCGCCAGCCCACGTTTTTTGCCCAAGCCTGGCCGCGATTTGACCACCATGTGTAAGCTTCCAATTCGGGATGCAGGTGACGGAACACGTCTACGAAGCCAACTTCATTAAATAGTTCAGTAAGCCACGCACGTTCTTCTGGCAGAAAGCCGGAGTTCTTGCGGTTGCCGCGCCAATTTTTCAAATCCTTTTCGGTATGGGCTACGTTCCAGTCGCCGCATAGCAATACCTCACGTCCACTGGCGTGGAGTTCACGCAGATGCGGCATGAAGGCAGCCATAAACTTGAACTTCACCGTTTGGCGCTCGTCGCCGCTAGAACCGGAGGGAAGGTAAAGCGATACGACACTAAGGTTACCGAACCGCGTTTCAATATAACGCCCTTCGCTGTCGAATTCAGGTATGCCCAACCCTTCCATTACGGTTTGCGGCTTTTGCCTGCAATAGATACCCACGCCGCTATAGCCCTTTTTTTCGGCATAGTGAAAATAGCCGTAATAACCGGATGGAGCCAACATTTCCGGTGTCATGTCAGCGGCTTGCGCTCTGATTTCCTGCACACAAACAATGTCGGCATCTTGCTGCGCCAGCCATGGCAGCAATCCCTTGCTGCACGCAGAACGAATTCCGTTGAGGTTAATGCTGATGACGCGCACTAAAGTTCTCCATAAGCAAAGCTTGTAATTATAATGGCGGCACGTCTAAATTTTTAATCTATCTTCCATGTCTCATTTTCGCCAGGATTTTATCCGTTTCGCCATCAAGCAAGAAGCATTGTGTTTCGGTGAATTCAAAACCAAGGCTGGCCGCTTATCGCCCTATTTTTTTAATGCGGGTCTATTCAACGATGGGGAATCGTTGAAACAGCTTACACAGTTTTACGCGCAAGCCATCCTGTTCTCAAAAATTTCCTTCGATATGTTGTACGGCCCTGCTTATAAAGGTATTCCGCTCGCGGCGGGAACGGCCATTGCGCTAGCAGAAAAAGGCCGCAATGTACCTTACTGCTTTAACCGCAAGGAGACCAAAGACCATGGTGAAGGCGGTAGCACGGTGGGGGCGGCACTGCAGGGACGTGTGCTGATTATCGACGATGTTATTTCCGCTGGTACCTCGGTCCGGGAATCCATAGTCTTGATCCGTGAAGCGGGCGCAACACCCTGCGGGGTGATCATTGCGTTGGATCGCATGGAACTGGGACAACAAACAGAGCGGAATGAAAATGAACTTTCCGCAGCGCAGGAAGTAGAACGCAACTATGGTATTCCGGTGGTGGCAATTGCTACACTGAATGATTTGCTTGGTTATTTACAGGCTAATCCCGCGATGGTGCAGAATCTGCAAGCAGTACAATCCTACCGTGATCGTTATGGGATAGAGCGTAAATAAAATGAAAATTTTTAGTGCAAGTCTGGTGTTGATTGTTGTTGCCTTCAGCACAACAGCCGAAGCAAAACTATATAAGTGGGTGGACGACAAGGGCGTGACCCATTATGGCGAAGTCATCCCTCCGGAATACTCCAACAAAAGTAATGCGCTATTAAGCGATCAGGGGCGTTTGATCAAGAAAAACGAGGAAATAAATATTAAAGATCAGCGTGCCAGTGAGGAGGATGAGACCAAAAAACGTATTGACAATGAAGCCAAGCTTGAACAAAGCCGCAAAGACAAGGCGTTGCAGAACACTTTCAGTAGTGAGAAGGAAATTGACTTGGCTCGCGATCGCAACCTGCATCAAGTAGAGTCACTTATCAGCAGCATACAGTCACTGCAAAAAGCAGCTCTGGCGAGATTGAAGAACTATCAGCAGGAAGCAGAGGAAAGAAAACGCGCTGGCAAAAAGCTTCATGCTTCATTGCAAGCCGACATTACTGAGAGCGAGAATAAATTGGCTAAATTGCAACTGGACTTGGTCAAAGCTCAAGAAAAGGCGGCCGCAGTTAAAGCGAGTTATGAAGCCGACAAAATGCGCTTCCGTGAGCTGAGTGGAAGCGCCAAGAAATAAGTAAAGAGCAGCTTAAAACCCCCCTGTGTTTCTCCCCAATTTGCTATATAGCGAGGCCTTTCAGGCAAGGGTTACTATTTGTTCTAGCAGCATCGGATTGTAGAGTGAGAAATAGATGATGGAGTAGATGGTTATGGTGAGTGGTGAGATGTTGGGCTTCA
>JANMWF010000004.1:0-2672 GCA_031393845.1 Nitrosomonadales bacterium
GCGTTGTTATCTCTGCCATAGATTTCCCACATCACCATATTCTCGTCAAAATTTTTGTGCCAACAACTTATAAACGTATTTTTAACTAGGTAGTCTTGAAAGTCGTCAGCGTCCTTCACCGGGGATGGGTCGCTATCGTCAAATCCTTCATATGCCTTCTCAATAATTTTTCTCATCTCCTCTGGAAAACGGCCTTCATGCCTATCTTTAAATGTATCAGCTCTGGCTAACCACAATGCATTTTGCTCAAGCATTGATACAAATTTTGCCAGATCCATATAACGCCAAAGGATTTGTTCTTCCTTGAGGTCGCCATCAATTTCTAAAAATATGGGCATAAGCTATCCAGTAGTTCTAACGTAACGTAGCCCCCGATAAAACACTAAAAATTTTATCGGGTTGGTTTATATACATGGCAATAATTAAAAATTAATTTTAAATAAAAACAATATCCTTTTATCAGGATGTTGACCAGTTTATAACATCCCGCTATGTCCACCCCCGAAAACCCGCCAAATTATTCGATCAAGTACAAGCCGTGTTGCGCATGAAGCACTATAGCATCCGCACTGAGAGGGTTTATCTGGATTGGATACATTATCGTTCATCAGTCGCTCGCCTGTCGTACAAACCCCGGCGTGGGAGCCAATGCATTTACTACTGCCAATGGCAGTGGCGACAATTGTCCACATGCAATCGACGCAATCAGTTCTCCGGAAAGCCCGGCTGTAATCAAACCGCGAGTGCCATGACCCAGACTGGTATATAACCCCGGCAATAGTTCGCCCACTAACGGCATGGCTCCAGGAACGGAAGCTCTCACTGATGCACGGCCATTCAGTTGCTCAACATCGAATGAACCAATATTCATCGACTTGACTAGTGCCGGGGATATTTCCGCCAGCTTGGACAAATTCTCAGCATGATCGGATGCCCGCAAGTCCACTGCTTCGTCATTGAAATCATGCGTCGCTCCCAGCACGTGCAGCTCTCCGGCGGATGGAGCAAGATAACCATTGGCAGATACAATCGTTCGCAGATTTTCGCTATGCGGTGTAGCAGGCAGCAACGTGATCTGCCCACGCACCGGCGTCAATGGAAGGTGTGACAACGGCGCAAATGATTTCACCTGATAGCCAGTACAAACCACCACTACTTGAGCCTCATCAGACCATGTTTGTTGGCGCTCGTCTTTTCCCTCTACCCGCCAGCCAGCCTCTACCGCTGTCAAGGAATCCGCGCGATAGCCGGTACGCTGCACAATGGCTGGGCTCGCTGCCAATGCTGCGCACATCTGCGGCGGAACCAGCCAGCCACCGGCAGGAAACCACAGGCCACCATGTGCCAACTCGATACCAGCCAGCGTGGATGCTTCAGCCGCATCTACGCGACGTAATACATGCGCTGGCCAATCCAGTGCCGCCAGCCGGTCGATACGTTTCGCTTCTTGCGCAGAAAATGCCAGTTGCAGTTCTCCGCATTCCGCACGGGCGACCTCGTCTATGGGAAGCTTTTCATCCAGCAAGGCAAGCGCATGCCCATAGGAGGCCAGCAAAAAACGTTGTAACGGGTTCATGCCTGCGCTTAACCGGATATGCAATATTCCGCGCGGATTGCCCGATGCCGCCGCAGCCAATGCCGACGCACTTTCGATCAGGGTAACGGAGACCCCGCGCATCGCCAATGCTGAAGCAACAGCACAGCCGGCCACACCTCCGCCAATCACGATGGCTTTTGTTACAGTCGTCCGCACCGGCGGTGAGCCGGGAAGATGACCTTGCAGCATTTCGCGTTTGCGTCCGAAGCCTGGGGATTTGCTGACCTGGAATCCCGCCTGTTCCAAACCGCGCCGCACCCAACCAGCACAAGTATAGGTGGCGAATGAGGCACCCGGCTGAGAGATTCGCACGATGTTCTCAAACACAGACTGCGTCCACATTTCGGGATTGCGAGCCGGTGAAAAACCATCCAGAAACCATGCATTGATGCCACCGCAGATTTCAGTTAGCGCATCGGTTACATCACCTATCACCAGCGTAAGACGTATCTTTCCACCGGCAAAACTCCACCGATTCCAGCCGGGTACGCGGCGCCGCCAACGGACAAGGATTTCATCGGCATACTGCCGCAATACCGGCCACAGTGCCAAAACGTCAGTCAGCTCTCTCTCATCAAGCGGATATTTTTCGACGCTGAAAAAATCGAGACTACTATTGAATGGAGCGACCTTATCGAACAGTTGCCAAGCGCATAAAAAATTCAGCCCTGTGCCGAACCCTGTCTCGCCGATGGCAAAACACTCCCCGCTTGATAAAGATGTAAAACGTTCGGCCAGCCGATTGCCTTGCAGAAAAACGTGGCGTTTTTCCTCTAGTCCGGAATCGTTTGAAAAGTAGACATCGCTGAAACGGCTGGAAAACGGCTGCCCGTCCTGCCAGTCAAGCATGGCGGAAGAGTTCAACAATAGTCCGAACTGGCTGCAGGCAGCTTCAACAGCTTAACAAGGATGAATAAAATCATCTGATGCTTGCAAATAAGACAGCTGTCATGATCATGAAATAGAATTTATTAGTCTGGCGGACACTCGCGCAAGCTCAGTAAATTAACTGGCTGTTCCCCATCGTGATCAGTTTTTAAATACTTGTGTCCAAGTGAACTGACAGCGACAACTG
>JANMWF010000009.1:0-6540 GCA_031393845.1 Nitrosomonadales bacterium
AGTATGAAATTCAGAATACTTAAAACATCATGCAATACATACAAAATCTTCCCCTTCCTCCGTCTGTAAAAGGGTTAGAGGATATCAATGAAGTAACAAAGTTAACTGAAATTAAACCAGTTAAGTCCGTCCCAGAGCGTACCCAGCCGTCACTGGTGTTTCGGCCATTTACACGATCTGAACATCAGCACAACCTGATTAAGCCACCCGAGAGGCGAAATGCAGAAACCCATGGTGGTGAACGCCGAACAATCTGCCGTCGTATCAAAATTCAGCCTCTCCTGAAAGAGCTTCGCTCAAAGGTAGACCGGCGACACCACAAGCAAAGAAAAACAGATATAACAGAACATATAGATGAAGATGCCTAGAACTGGAAGTTGTTTAACATAACTGATTACATCAATCATGGGATGGCTACTCTTATGGCAAGTTACTTCGTGAAGTGTGGATATAAGTTTAGTTTTGTATGGCAGGAATCGGCATATTTTTTGGTGAATTTCTGATGAATGAGAAAAACGATCTCAACCAACCCGCTAAAACAGCTGCACAAATTAGCAAGCATGACTACCGAAAGATGCTCCATGCCCTTCAGGTTGAGCTGGTCAAGCTGCAACGGCACTTCATTAAATGCAATGACAAAATCCTAATCATTTTTGAAGGCCGGGATGCGTCTGGAAAAGATGGCACAATCAAGCGCATCGTCCAGCATTTGAGTCCGCGTGAAACGCGCGTCGTGGCACTCGGCAGACCTTCGGACCGAGATCAAACAGTGTGGTACTTCCAGCGTTATGTTTCCTATCTGCCCGCAGCTCAAGAGCTCGTGCTGTTTAACCGCAGTTGGTACAACCGCGCGGGTGTCGAGCGGGTAATGGGCTTTTGTACTGACGCTGAGTATGAGGAATTTATGGACTCAGTATCAGAGTTCGAACACATGTTGGTCCATTCAGGTATCAAGCTTTTTAAGTACTACCTCGACATTAGCAAACGCGAACAGAAGAAACGTTTAGATGAGCGCATGACAGACCCGCTCACCCAATGGAAAGTCAGCGCACTTGACAGCCAGGCCATCAAGAAATGGAAGCCATACAGCTTGGCGCGCAACGAAATGTTGGTTCGCTCACATAACACAACAGCTCCATGGACAATAGTTCGTGCCAACGATAAGTATTTGACACGACTTAATGTTATTAAGGATCTGCTCAGTCGCCTTAATTACGAGGATAAGGATGAACGAATGGTTCTGCCGGATCCACGGGTCATATTAACCTACGATGCAACATATCTCAAAAATGGCGTGCTGGAGCCGTAGCCGGAGATTTATGAACCCCGCCCCTTAATGACTGTCCCCTCCGTTTAGCTTGGCGTTCAATCTGTAGCCTTCTTTCTGGCAAGCGACCCGCCCCCCTCAGTCAGTGCGTCACCGCACATACAATAGACTTAATCTTAAGATAAGCTTTACCTGTGTTTTTGGCGACACTCAATGTCGATATGAGTCTATACACCACTACAGAGGTACATGATGACAACCAAGATTCAGGTAATCTTTTACAGTTCCCACGGACATATATATCAGATGGCGGAAGCCATCATGGCTGGTGTACGCGAAATATCGGATGTTGAGGCAACTCTGTGGCAGGTGCCGGAACTGATGCCTGACAATGCATTAAAAACGCATGCCAAAACTGCGCGTACATCGTTTGCACAGGTACCTACCGCCAAACCAGAGCAGTTGGCTGAGGCCGATGCCATCATTTTTGGCACGCCCACGCGCTTCGGTAATATGTGCGCCCAGATGCGCAATTTTCTTGATCAGACTGGAGGACTGTGGATGAAGGGCGCGCTAATTGGCAAGGTAGGCAGCGTTTTTACCAGTTCGGCCACCCAGCATGGCGGCCAGGAATCAACGATACTCAGTTTTCATACCTCGCTGTTACACCAAGGCATGGTGATCGTCGGTGTGCCCTATTCTGAAGAGCGACAAATGATCATCAGCGAAATCACTGGCGGTAGTCCCTACGGCGCATCAACAATCACTGGTGGCGATGGCGCACGGCAACCGAGCGAGAACGAACTTGCGATTGCACGTTTTCAAGGCCGACATGTCGCTGAAATTACCAAGCGGCTAAAAATAGCTGCATAAATGCCAGATCGTGAACATTTAGCAGGCGCATCTCAATATAACTTTCTAACTACTTCAAAAAAGGATTTCAACTATGAATGCATTGAGCAGCTTTGGCCCATTAGCTGGCCGTATTTTGATGGCACTCATCTTCGTTATGTCGGGCTTCGGTAAAATCACCGGCTTTGAGGGGACGGTAGGGTATATAGCCAGCAAGGGGCTGCCAATGCCGGAATTGCTTGCCATCGGCGCCATCATCGTTGAACTGGGCGGAGGCATCATGCTGATCGTCGGTTGGAATGCACGTTGGGCCGCCGCCGCGATATTTGTATTCACCGCAATGGCCGCACTGTTCTTCCATAATTTCTGGGCCGTGCCACCCGCCGAAGCACAAAACCAGATAATCAACTTCATGAAGAACATTTCCATGATGGGCGGCTTACTTTATGTTGTCGTACACGGAAGTGGGGCTTTTAGTTTAAGTCGTGGCACTAATATTGATCCGGCAGCTGAAATTTGAAGTTTTCAGGTGGCATAATTTACGCGAGGATCCTGGAAGTTTTTTTGACGCACTCAGATGATTTCTCCAATGCCTGCATGTGCTCTGTTGCCCGGCTTTCAGCTTAACCTTGGTAGGCCGGAATTTTTGAACAAGTGGCATGCTCATTTGCTCGCTACATATGAACAATTTACTTGACAATATTTTTAATTAAAGATTCATTTAAAATGTATGTTATTATACCTAATAGAAAATGAGGATTTTTGCAGTATTTACGCATGTTATGTCAGTGTAAATTGGGTTAATAAATGGTAGTAGCAAGAAGTGGCGGTAAGGAATAAGCAATTTGTAATTAACTTTAAATTAAAGAGGAAAATAATATGTATAAACTTAAAAATACAGCTGTTGCTGTAATGCTGGTAACTGGGCTTTTTTCCGCACAGCAAGTTTTTGCAAAAACCGTTAACATCACGATGACGGCTATGGAAGTTGATCTAGCCGTGAACAACAAGGGCGATGTTAAAATGGCTGCTTGGACATTCGATGGCTCCATTCCTGGCAAGCCTGTCCGTGTAGACGAAGGCGATACGGTTGATTTCACGCTGATCAATCCCCCTAAAAATCAATATTCACACGCAATGGACTTTCATGTGGCTCAGGTTGACGTGCTGAATGAATTCGGTGAAATCAAGCCGGGACAAAGCAAACATTTTAAGTTTGAAGCCAAGGTTCCAGGCGTATTCATGTATCACTGTGGCGCAAGCCCGATGGTTCAGCATATTGCCAAGGGAATGTATGGAATGATCATTGTCGATCCAAAAGATAAAAAGAACTATCCAAAAGCCGACCGTGAATATATGCTGATTCAGCAGCAATACTTCCCTGACACCGCAGATGTCTCTGCCTTACTAGAAAACAAAGGTTGGGAAGGCGCCCTCATCAACGGCAAAATGTTTCATTACGATCCCGTTCATGAGCCAAATGCCACTCAGGTTCTGGAATCCAAGCCTGGCGAACGCGTCCGTATTTTCTTCGTAAACGCGAACATCAACAATCCAGTCGCCCTGCATCCAATCGCAGGAATTTGGGATCGTGTTTATATCAACGGCAACCCAAAAAACACTTTATACGGGATTGCAACATACAACGTTACGGTATCTGAAGGCAGTACATTTGATATCGTTTCCCCAGCTGACCGTCCGACCAATGTTGCAATCGTCGATCATGCAATGGGAGCGGCGTTACGCGGTGCTATCACGGTTTTGATGAACAAGCCCGACGCTGACCCGAAAAAAGGACGTGGTGATCAAATCCTGATCAGATAGTTTTTAGTAAAGATATCCCGCTAATTTTGAGGAGGCCTTTGCCTCCTCTTAATATTTAAGCCGGGTATATGTACATAACACTGCCCTCCCCACCCTAAACTCTAAAAGGTATATGATGGAACTTCCTACGCATTGAATTGTAAAGAAGGCGTTGGAATGCCTATTCTTTAAAAGATGGGATCAGAACCCCCAAATGATAAAATAGTCATGGGACATATAGCAATCATCCGAACTTTAACCATAACAATTTATAAGGAGATTCAATTATGGAAATCAACAAAGCCTGCGTTCTTGTTTCCTCATTAATCACGGTCGGCTTCTTGTCTGCTCCAGCTTTTGCTGCGGATAAAAATCCTCTGTCCGGTTATACAATTCATGTCGTGGCACCACATGTCATGGACGGGGAAGTTATTGGCCCATTCCATCATTACTGCAAACCAATCAATGACGACGTTATTCAGTGCATCTTGTTCGAATCAACCGAGCCTAACGCTCGCTTGACCGAAATCGAATATATGGTCTCCAAAAAACTTACCGGATCGGCCATACCGAAATGGTCGCATACGCAAAATTGGCACGATCACAAGCAGGAGATAGAAACCGGTCGCGTTGCCATAGTGAATCCATCTGACCCGAAGGAGCAAAAAGGGTTGGCGGATTATGTTTCTGGAACCGATGGCATCATTTTCCACCTCTGGCCTAAAGACGCGCCCATTCCTGATGGGTCGGTCGGCATCGCTCAGTCAGTTGGACATTGGGAAGAGCTACATGGAAAAATTGCCAAGGATCCAGGGGCCCCTAAAAAATAAAGTTATTTGATTTATTTAAGAGACACAGGGTTTGTCCGTGGTGGGATGAACACTGTGTCTTTTGATTTTGTATGTGAGGTGATGTCATGTTTTTTGTAAAGAAAAATAGGTGGGTATGGATTGCCATCTTTTTGAGCATCGGTTCGCAAAGCACATTAGCTTTTCACAAGGATGTGTATGAGTCACGTGTACCCAAGGCGATTATTGCGCAGGAACAGCAAGTAAAAAGCCCTTATCCCGCCACACCAGAGCGAATTGAAGCAGGTCGTAAAATTTATTTTGGGGAAGGTTTTTGCGTAACCTGCCATAGCAAAGATGGCACAGGTGTCCATCTACCCGGACATCTTCCGCGTGATTTTACTGATGCAAAATGGCAGAAACTTCGCACGGATGGGGAATTAATGTGGGTTTTAAAAAATGGTAGCCCGGGAACCGGAATGCCGATTCGGGTTGGAACGGATATAAACGAGGAAGATGGTTGGAATGTGATTCAATTTATACGTACCTTCGAGGGCAAGTAGGCGGTTTTCTTTCAATAACAAGGCAACCCCCTCATCAAATTTGTAAGTTCACCCCTGCCCACCATGGACATCGGGCATTCGTATATTATTCATACCTCCAGGTAATAAACTTTGCATCCTAAATTAAGAAAACGCAGTTGAAGCCTGCGCCGCAAATAACACGACTTGATCAAATATAGACCAGAGGAAATCGGATCATCAATATGACGAAAAAAATAGCGGCAGGGATAATACTGCTAGGAATTGTCATTCTGGCCTGGTATCTCATCAGCCAACGCATTTCTATTTCATGGCGTCATACTGAAATCGCAACTCCCGGTATCAAGACCTTATCTTTATCTGATATCGGCAAAATCGGACAGGAAAAAATCTGGATTTGCCCGATGCACCCAGAGATCATGCAAAGCCATCCGGGCACTTGCCCGATTTGCGGCATGGATCTGGTGCAGTCAAAAGATTCCGCAGCTCACAACCACGACCACGGCATTCATATCGATACTGCATCCATCCAGAAGCTTGGTGTCAGGTTGGCAAGTATAAAAAAAACCTCGCTCAGCCAGGAAATCCCCACTTATGGCAACGTAATAGTTGACGGGGATACGCTTTATAACGTCCATCCCAAGGTCGATGGCTGGATAAAGAAGCTAAATATCAATTCAGTCGGACAGCAGATTCGCAAAGGACAAATAATCTATGAGATTTATTCTCCCGATTTGATTGCACAGCAAAAAGAGTATTTGAGGTTTGTGGTACGCCGTGATCAGACGTTAAAAACAATAGGCGACATTTCTCCACTAGTGGAAAACCCCTATGTGATGGATCTTCTGCAAGAGCTTTCCAGAGAAAGAACTAAATTTCTCTATAAAGATATTGGCATTGAATCCGTTCGCCAGATCGAGGACTCCAAGCAACCCATTGAGGTGGTTAAAATACTGTCTGGCCAAGCAGGTGTTGTGACACAGATTAATGCACGCGAAGGTAGCTTTGTCACACCTTCCGCCACTCTGTTTACTCTGGCCGATGTCTCCAAGGTATGGGTTGATATCACGCTTTTTCCCGACCAAGCTGGCCAGGTAAAGAATGGCGATGCGGTGACCATAAAAACCCCCGATGGGCAGAAAATAAAAACCAAGCAGCATTGCCGCGGCCTGCGCATTGCCAACGTGGTGGGCGGCATGCCATACCAACTGCAAATTGCCAAGCTTCAAAACGCCAACCTCGTCGTGGCCACGCCGGGCCGCTTGCTGGACCTGCAGCGCTCGATGCA
>JANMWF010000143.1:0-3933 GCA_031393845.1 Nitrosomonadales bacterium
TACGCACCAAGGCAAAACTCAGAGCTGCCGCGACTGATCACATGACCATGCTTGAGCAAAACCCCGAACGCGTGCGCCGTTATTTCGGCGATCCAAAAGTCGCTTACGCGGCTTCATGAATAATTCGTGCCGGATCAATAGTTAACAATATGGTCCTGGGTATAACTATGAATGCTGTGTCAGAAGAACTAAAGTTTGGAAGACACTATAACTTGCCTGAGCAGGAGATATTAAATCTATTAAAAGGTAGTACAGGTGATAGCTGGGTAGTTAGAAATTGGAGCGATGTTTCAGCGTGGACAGCAGACACTGCCTTGACTGTTTTGCTTAAAGACTTAAAAGCGGCTTACGGCGAAGGGCTTAAACACAATGTAACTTTACCGTTCAATGCCTTGTCATCCATAGAATTATTTAATTCTATGGATAAAGAGAAACCAGATGCCAAACAACTAAATTAGTTACCGCTTAATTGATTGAATCGACCCGGGTTTCGTAGAGGCTCCAACTCTTGAGAGAATGAAGTCGTGAGGAAATCATTGAGATTTTCCCCCGGAGTCCGCGAACGAACTGTACGCCTGGTACAAGAGCATCGCGGTGAATTAATGATGGCCCGGCCGGGTCGCTACCTTGAGGACAAATTCGTCTAACTGCCTGCTTGCAGATCGTTAGCCAGCGTCCTACGACCGCACGTCAATTGACGCAAAATTCAGATGGTGCATGAATTCTCGCAGTATCAGCAAAGTCGCGCAGAATTCCGCAGTGGTCGGGATTGAATCCAGGGAGACCGGCCGTCCCTGCACGATTGCTGCAAGCCAGTTAAAGGTCTGCTCCACCAAATCGCGTGTGAGAATCAGGTTGGGTTCATCTGGGACGCCGGCAATCCTGGCAATGGTACGAATGCATGCATCTGTCGTGGAAAGTGTTGATCCTTTCACGATCGAGTGGCGAATTCGGAATAGCTCGTCCTCTACCAGCATGATCGCATTTTCCATTTCCGCCTCGTTGGGCGGATTGTGCTTGAAGCACCTCGCAGTTTTTACCGAACCGATTGGAAGCGTCATCGGCGGTGCCGATTCATTGCCGCTTCGATTGGTGACAATGGTCTGCTCCTCTCCGATATGGAGTATTGTCGCAGAGCCGCTGTCACCCAAATTTTCGAATTTAGAATCGCTCAATTGTGCTTTTTTACCCAGGCAATGTACCGATCCATCCAGCTTTGTAGGAATGCCTTGCTGTCGGGCCCGATGTTGCCGGCACTATCAAACAAGCCATCCTTGGCGTGAATGAATGCTTCCGGTTGGCCAAGTGTTGGCACGTCCAGGTAGGCGAGAACATTGCGCAAATGCTGTTGCGCCATCGCAGTGCCAATGGCGCCAACCGATGCACCTAGCACACCGGCAGGCTTACCCGCCCACGCGCTCTGGCCATACGGGCGTGAAGCGTGGTCAATGGCGTTCTTGAGTATGCCGGGCATCGAGCGGTTGTATTCGGGCGTGACGAACAATAGACCTTGGGCAGCAGCAATCTCTGCTTTCAGGCGTTTAACGGAAGGCGCCTGTTGCGCATCATCATCTTGGTTGTAGAGAGGCAAATCACCAATTTCCAACTGTTTGAATAAGAACTCGGGTGATGCCAGTTTGACAATGGCACTTGCCAACTTGCGATTGAACGAATCTTTGCGGAGGCTGCCGACTACAACGGCAATTTGATATTGGCTCATGTTTATTTACCTTATTATTTGTGATTAGAATTTAGCTTTTTTTGACTGAAAAAGCATCCATTACCCGTGCCGAATACACCAGTGCAGCCCCAGCATTGACAGCAATTGCCACGCCAAGCGCTTCGGCAACTTCTTCATGCGTAGCGCTATGCTTTGCAGCTGCATCGGTGTGTACAGTGATGCAGCCGGCACACTGACGCGTGACTGCCACCGCTAACGCAATCAGCTCACGCGTCTTGGCATCTAGGTGTCCGGTCTTGCCGCCGGCATTAAACAAGGCTTGATAACCATGCACGGTATCCGGGCTTAATTGCCCTACTTCACTGATGCGGGTCAGCAATTGCTTTTTGAAGTAAATTACAGGTTCCCTAAAAATGTAAAAATAGATGCGAACCCCGTCCAAAATTCGAAAAAAATGGCTCAAGAAAGGGCCTGTCCGAGAACGGTTTTTAGGCTAATTTTACATTATTGGGGGATAGACAAAGATAGCCTATTTCATGATTGCGGCAATTCTGCGTCATTGGGTCGAATTGGAACATGCAGGCTGCACCTGTGCACTATTTGTTTTTTGTAAGCAAACGCCTCCAACAATGAACAAAGTTATATTTCAAGCATTCCGCCTTTACATGTCTTTGCTTGCTCCAATCGCGTCAGGGTTGGCAGCAAGTTGAGGCCAATTTCTTTTTTTAATATCAGCGCCTGATCCTTCAAGTCATCCATCGAAATGCAGATTGGTTCGCCTGCTGCGGCGAAGGCAATGGCGTTGCCACTGTCGCAAGAAGGAAAAGCCAAGACTCGGCCATCAAAGGCGCTGCGGATGCGTTCGACACTGCTCTTGTAGCCCCGACTGTGCCCCAAAAGATTGACGGCCATGACGCCTTCTTCGCTCAGGTGAGTGCGTACAATCTGATAGAACGGCAAGGTGTCGAGCGCACCAGCGCGGGCATTGGCATCAAATCCATCCACCAGTATCAGGTCATAGGTCTGGTCGCTGTTGGCGACAAATTCTGCGCCATCGCCAATCACTATTTTCAATCGCTTGGGATCGTCCGGCAGCTTGAAAAATTGCCGGGCGGCAGCGACTACCGTGGGTTCGATTTCTACCACCGTGAGCTTGGCCAGTGGGTAGTTGCGATAAAGAAACTTGGTTAGTGAGGCGGCACCGAGGCCAATCAATAATACCTTGCGAGGAAAACGGGTCTCCTCACGGAATAGTAGGCTCGTCATCATTTCTTTTGTGTAATCGAGCTCCAGATTCCATGGACGCGCGATACGCATCGCGCCTTGGATCCACTCAGAACCAAAGTGCAGGGTGCGGACGCCGGACTCCTCGCGAATATCAATTGAGAGGCTCATACATTCTTACCGAAATTTATGTTTGTTTTGCAATTGCCTTGCTTGGATGCAGGTCTGCGCAGAAATGCGGGATGAAGCTATTTGATTTAAATGATCCATTGGTTTAATAGCCAGCGCGCCCATTCTGTTACTTCAGTAGCTGTCATGCCGATTGTAACTTTCTGTTTTGCCATCGCATCACCTGCCGCGCCATGCAGGTGCACGGCCAACAATAAGGCTTGATCCACATCCAACCCCTGGGCGATAAAGGCGGCGATCATGCCAGTCAACACATCACCCATGCCGGGGCTGCTCATGCCAGGGTTGCCGGTCTTGTTTACAACTATCTTGCCATCGCGAGTGACGCACAGGCTATGAGCACCTTTCAGTACCACTGCGCTATGAAAGCGTTTAGCCAATTCCTGTGCAGCTTCGGTGCGTGCGGCCTGTACCGCTTCAGTGTTGCAGCCGAGCAGGTGTGCTGCTTCTCCCGGATGCGGGGTAATTACGCTGGCATCCTTGCGTGAAATCAACACGGTGCATAAATCTGGGCGGAGGGCGAGAATGTTAAGTGCGTCAGCATCCAGTACCAGTACGGTGTCCAGCTTGAGCGCATCATGCAAAATTTGCTGGGCAGCGTCGTCGCGCCCCAACCCGCAGCCGATTGCCAGCACATCCAGCTTGGGTAGGCGCAATGCCGCTTGTGCGTTATGCAGCATTAACTCGGGTTGCAATATATCGACACTCGGGGCGTTGTCCGCCAGCATGCCTACGTGTACGCAGCCTGCTCCCAGCTTGAGCGCCGCACGCGCAGCCAGCAGCGGTGCGCCGACCATGCCGCTGGCACCTCCTATGACGGCCACGGTGCCAAAGTTACC
>JANMWF010000173.1:0-14144 GCA_031393845.1 Nitrosomonadales bacterium
CAGTCATCCCAGATGGTAAGTTCAATGGTTTTTTTAAGCGGATCGCAGCAGGGATGGTCTGATCAATTAATTCATCTATAGAACCTGCACCAATTGTGTCAAGCATTGCCTTAACATCATTTTCGCGCGGACCGTTATGACGGTTTACAAATTTATCGGTTGTAATCATTGCTGGTTTTATTTTTTAAGGAGTGTAAATAGGTATTAGAAGCGGGAATTATCTCATTCAGTACAGCGTCTTAATGTGCTTCACTATCGACCAACGTCTGATACGCTGCAGCATCCATTAACGTATCTACGTCGGCGGCATTATCTGGCTTTATTTTGAACATCCATGCGGAATAAGGATCAGCATTGATCTTTTCTGGCGCATTGCCGAGTTCAGAATTAACCGCTACCACTACACCGCTAACAGGCGCATAAATGTCAGCCGCAGCCTTCACCGATTCTGCAACTGCACATTCTTCCTTGGCTTTCAGTTGGCGGCCAACTGCTGGATTTTCTATGAATACCATGTCGCCTAACAGCTCTTGTGCGTGCTGGGTAATGCCGATAGTGATCGTACCGTCGGTCTCTTTTTTGATCCACTCGTGAGATGCGGTGTACTTCAGGTTACCTGGCAGATTGTTTGAATTGTTCATGGTTATATCCTTAAAAAAGTAAAAATTAGATTAGGCCTTTGCCGTGACGTACGAAAGGGTATTTTACTACCTTAGCCGTCAGCATTTTATCGCGAATCGCCACCTGCACCATGTCGCCTATTTGTACCTCGGAGGGTATACGTGCCAAGGCGATTGATTGATTCAGCGTGGGCGAAAAACTACCGCTGGTAATTTCGCCATCGCCATGGCTGCTGTGTACCACTTGGTGATCACGCAGCACTCCGCGATCCTGCAAGACAAGGCCGACTAATTTACGAGTTCTAGGCTTGGTGACGAGCGCAGTTTTACCGATGAAGTCACGTTCACTCACCAAGTCTACCGTCCATGCCAGCCCGGCTTCCAGCGGGTTTATGGTCTCATCCATGTCATGACCGTACAGGTTCATGCCTGCTTCCAGACGCAATGTGTCACGTGCGCCTAGCCCGATAGGCTTCACCCCTGCGTCATTCAGTGTTTGCCAGAAGGAAGGTGTAGCTGTGGCCGGTAGTATGATCTCGAAGCCATCTTCGCCTGTATAGCCTGTTCGAGTGATAAACATCGAATTCCACTCTACGGCATTGAATGGCTTTAGCCCCTCCGCCAGTTTCTGTGATTCAGGCAAGGCCAGCCAAAGCTTTGCCGCCGCATTGGGTCCTTGCACGGCAATCATCGCCAGATCATTGCGGGAAGTGATCTGCAATTGTGGCGCGCGGACGGTAGCCTGTTCAATCATCCATGCGATATCTTTATCAGCTGTACCCGCATTCACTACAATGCGAAACCACATTTCATTCATAAAATACACGATGAGGTCGTCGATCACACCACCATCCGGACGCAACAGGCAGGAATACAGTGCCTTTCCGGAGGATTGCAGTTTGTCCACGTTATTAGCTAACAGATAGCGCAAGAAGTCGCGCACTCCTTCGCCTCTCATATCGACCACTCGCATATGCGAGACATCAAACATGCCGGCATCGCGACGTACTTGATGGTGTTCGTCAAGCTGTGAACCGTAATGCAACGGCATATCCCAGCCGCCGAAATCGACCATCTTCGCGCCCATTGCACGGTGCGCTGCATTCAGAGGAGTTTGTTTGAGTGTCATGAGTAATCTTTCAAAAAAATAAAAAAGGCGAGGCAGAAATATCTACCTCGCCCCATCTGTCCTCTTTACCTGAGAGATTACGAATAAATCCGTGTGCCCCTTCGGTGGCTGTGTAAACAGCACTCTCCAGATTTGCCTGTGCCAACAGTTCTTGAGCCTGAGCGGTTACGGGTGTTGCGCCTTCGGCAATGCGCCTGAATTTACTACTTACCAGGCAGCATGTTCTTCCATTGGTTTAAACGGCAGGTATAACTATACCGGAATAAGGGGGTGGACGGCAAACGATGTACATAAATTTGCGTGGGAGATCCATTTCAGGGATAATCTATGCCCTTATACGTGCGTTAGCGCATGCTGCTTTAATTTATTTAAGCTCTCAATAAGTTTTTTAAGTCCTCAATTTTCATGTTTAAGTGTTTAAGGAAGCCAAAATGAAAACCGACATTCATCCGCAATACGATGAGATTGCAGTTACTTGCAGTTGTGGCAATGCTTTCAAAACCAAGTCCACAATGGGTAAGTCGCTGCATGTAGAAGTCTGCTCAGACTGTCACCCCTTCTATACCGGCACGCAAAAAATCGTGGATACGGCTGGTCGAGTGGAAAGGTTCCGCCAAAAATATAGCAAGCCAGGTGCAAAACCTGCACTGTAATGAAACGAAACGATAAGCAGCAATTGAAAGGCAGCGGACGCTGCCTTTTTTGTTTTTAATTTCAAGCAGGGTAGTGGCTACCCGAATGTTCTATAAACCCACACCTAGACAGTGCATCAAGGTTTTGGAGTAAGCGCGCAAGTTCATGTTTTCCTATCCCCCGACACAAGAACACCCTATCACGACAGCTAAAGCCTGGTTGCTGGCACTGCTGTGTGCAGTGTGGTTAGGCACAGGGTTGGTAGGGCATGACCCGTGGCAGTCAGACGACGCTTATAGTTTCGGGTTGGTCTATCACATCCTGCAAAGCGGCGATTGGCTAGTTCCCACCTTGGCTGGCGAACCCTACATGGACAAGCCCCCGCTGTTCTACATGACAGCCGCGCTTTTCGCCAAACTATTCTCTCCCTTGCTTGAGCTACATGAGGGCGCGCGCCTGGCAAGCGGTTTTTATACCGCTCTTACGCTGTTGTTAATAGGGCTGTCAGGACGTGAACTATTCGGGAGGGGCCGCGGTTGGACTGCGGCGATCATTCTGATTGGTTGCCTCGGCATGCTGGTACGCTCACATGAGCTCATAACCGATCTTGCTTTGCTCACGGGCTGCGCCATGATGTTGTATGGCTACACTTTAAGCATGCGCCGTACTTTATGGGCAGGCATGCTCATTGGCAATGGCATCGGCATTGGCTTTATGTCCAAGGGTTTTATCGCGCCCACGCTGTTTGTGCTTATCAGTGCCGCACTGCTGCTGTTCCGCACATGGCGCATGCGTTCCTTTCTTTCCAGCTTGGCCATCGCACTGCTGTTTGCGTTGCCCTGGCTAACTGTCTGGCCTTTTTTGTTGTACCAACGGTCGCCAGAGCTATTTATGGAATGGTTTTGGACGCTAAACATCGGCCATTGGTTTGGCTATATTCAAGGTGGCGATTATGCAGAGGCGTTATATTACGTAAAGATATTGCCTTGGTTCGCCTGGCCTGCACTGCCATTGGCTGCCTGGGCAGTGTGGGAGGCGCGGAGAAGAGTGCTGCATGAAGCGGAGTTCCAGCTATTGCTGGTGAGTTTTTTTGTAATGTTGCTTACGCTGAGTGTGGTGCCCAATATCAAGGAGGTGTTCGCGTTGCCCATACTATTGCCGCTAGCGTTGCTTGCTAATGCAGCTCTTCCCACCCTGCGCCGGGGAGCAGCCAACGCGCTAGATTGGTTCGGCATCATGACTTTCGGCTTTGTCGCCATCTTGATGTGGTGGGGCTGGGCTGGGCTGTTACGGAATAATCATGCCAAAATCACGCTTTGGCTGAAAGACTATCAGCCTGGTTTTGAACCAGTGTTCAATGCAACGACATTCTGGGTTGCGTTAATCGTCACTGTACTGTGGGTGCTGCTGGTGTGGCGCGTTGGACGCTCCATGCGCCGCGCCGTACTTAATTGGGCCGGTGGCGTGACGCTGTTGTGGGTGCTTGCAATGACACTATGGCTGCCCTGGCTGGACAACGGTAAGAGCTATCGCGGCATGGTCGTTTCTCTTAAACAGGCCATGCCAAAACACCATAGTTGCATTGCGAGCCTGGATGTAGGCGATACCCAGCGCGTCATGTTGCAATACTTGGGAAATATCACTACGCACACTCAAGCACAGCTCGCTTGCGATTTGCTGCTGGTGCATGGAGAACGTGCCGCCAGCTTAGTGGAAAAAGAAACAACCTGGGTCAAGCTATGGGAAGGCAACCGCAAGGGGGTTAAATCGGAACCTTTCCGTTTGTATCAACGCATCGGATCAATTGCACAAAGGCCAGTAATCCCACAGCCATAGTTTCATACCAGTATGTATGGGATAGGTCGCCGTCGAATTATTTCATGGAATCGCTCTTTCGTGATTTTCCTGATCGCCAGCCTATGAATATGTGATGTTGAATAAGGCCATTTATAGAATGCTCGGTGACTTTTTGGATGGCTTCAGCTTTGAATTCTGCTGCATATCTGACCATCTTCAGTTGCATTTCTCCATATTGTTTCTACATTTTGATTTGTTGAGCATAATAGGTGAAATACATCTATCAGCACGAGACCGATGTGGAATCAGAATTTGAAACGAAGACCTACCGCTGAAACAAAGTTACTGTTATCTTTCGTCGATCCTACAGCGAACTTGGCTCCACCAAATCTAATAGCGGACAGTCCAGAGTATATATCAAGATATTTATTGATTTTATAGTCAGCGACTAAAGCTGTCCAAGTGCTAGTGCCCGAAGCTCCAGCGCCGACTGCTGAACCGTCTTTGCTTATACCGGCTGCATATGCGTGCGAATTAATTCTATACAAGCCGAGTGCTAAATTGAATTTCGGAGTGAAGTTATAATCACCCCCTGCAAAAGTGATAGTTGTAGGTTGTTCAACCCCCACAGCGGCACCGTTAGAAACCGAACTAATTTGAGTGCCCGAATAAGAAATACTAAATGGAGCGAATACTGACGCTGCGTGGGTAGAAGCCCTGGCCGCATAACGCTGAAAGCCGAACTTAAGGGTTAGCGCATCCATTTTATATTTACCGTTTATGAGGTAGGCTCGTGTGTCAGAAATGGCCACAGTTGGAGTTGCTGCTGCTGTTGCTTTTAGAGCGTCATAAAATTGCTCATATACAGCATGGATACCAAAATTACCTTCATTATATCCAGCGTTGAATACATAGCCTGATGTTGGATCAGCCATACCTAAGCCGCCAAATTTGTATAGCGCACCAAATTGAACAGGGCCAGACTTTATTTTATATCTTACGGTGTTGTCTAGACGTGCATTTTCTGAAGTACCGCCGCCACCGCCCGTGGTTCCAGACATGCCAAGCGGTGAAAATAGATCTGATTTGAATACGGGATCATATTCAACCAGGACTTCAAAAATTTGGTTGTATTGACGCCCAAATGAGATCGATCCCAGCGTGGGATCCGACAAGCCAACAAAGGCTTGACGACCAAACAATTGACCATTTTGTGAACTATTGCCACTTGCAACGTTGGTGCCATTAGTTAAGCTTCTATACGCATCGGTCGACTCGCCAGTTGGTAAATTGAAGCCTGATTCTAAAGTTACAAAGGCTTTACGATCATTGCCTAAATCAAGGTTGGATCGAATTCCCCAGCGTGAGGCTTGCATGCCGCCGTTAATCATTCCGGTGACGTTTCTGTATTTTAACAAAGGTTGGTCATCCGTCTTGATTGTCGAAGGGAAAGTGCTGCTAAAAGGCCTGCTGTGGGAAACATTTGCTATGGCAACGTCTGCAATACCGAAGATAGTGATGATGGGTTCAGGTTCGCCTTCTTTTGCAATACCAACGATTGGGTGGCTGGCATTATTTTCCTTTTCAACGCCAACGGCTGGAGGTTGCACATCATGCTTATTTAATCGTTTCATGACAACGTCTTGGTTCTCGGTTTTATTTTTTTGAGTTGTATATTCTTCTTGCGTGATGATGCCTTTTTTCAAAAGGAGATCAAGTAAGTCGCTGTTAATATCTGCCGCAAACGAAGATGAAGACAATGCGCCAATTAGAGTTGTGACGGCGATAGCCATACGCTTGGTAGAAGAGATTGGAACGAGGTATTTCTTCATTTGGTTTTCTCTTAAAAAATTGAAATTGCGCCGGCTCAAGGTTATTCTTGATGCGTGAAGGAATTCTACGGAATGAATATGTCAGTTTTATGACAAGCCAGAATTTGTGTAGGCCTTTCTGGTACCAACGGCGGTTTCAAGAAGCGTTGCAACCAGGATGATTTAAACCAATAAGAGCAAGATGCACCAAGCCCGCTGGATAACTTTTGAGATTTGCCATGCCTAACATTAACTTGCTTGCCCGTTCTCGTTCCGCTGTGTGGCACCCCTGCACGCAGATGAAGCACCATGAGACTTTACCGCTAATACCTATTCAGCGTGGGCAAGGAATGTGGCTATACGATTTCGACGGCAAGCGCTATCTGGATGCGGTGAGTTCGTGGTGGGTGAATTTGTTCGGGCATTGCAACCCGCGCATTAATACTGCCATTACCCTACAGTTAGGGCAGCTGGAGCATGTGATGCTGGCTGGCTTTACTCATGAGCCGGTGGTACAGCTTTCCGAGCGATTGGCGCAACTGGCCCCTGCTGGGCTGGGTCATTGTTTTTATGCCTCGGACGGCGCGTCGGCTATTGAAATTGCGCTAAAGATGAGCGTACATTTTTGGCGCAACAGTGGTCAGCCTCACAAGTGCGATTTCATCAGCCTGCAAAACAGCTATCACGGCGAAACGCTGGGCGCATTGTCAGTGACCGATGTGGCCCTATTCAAGGGCGCATATGGTGCGCTGGTCAAGCAGAATGCCACGGTATTAAGCCCTGACTGGCGCAATGCAGAACCAGGAGAGAGCGCACGAGACTATGCCTTGCGCTGTATTGCGCAGCTTGAAACACATTTTCAGCAGCATCATCACAATATTGCCGCGTTCATTATCGAACCGTTAGTGCAGGGGGCTGCGGGCATGGTGATGCATCACCCGGTTTACTTGACTCGTGCGCGCGAGTTATGCGATCAATATGACGTGCATCTCATTGCCGATGAAATTGCAGTGGGGATGGGACGGACGGGAACGATGTTTGCTTGTGAGCAGGCAGAAAAGTCCCGCAGTCGGGATAATACAGAAGAGGGTATTTCGCCGGATTTCCTGTGTTTGTCCAAGGGTCTAAGCGGTGGCTATCTGCCGCTATCCGTGGTGATGACCACGGATACCATCTATCAAGCATTTTATGCTGATAAAGTGACACGTGGATTTTTGCATTCACATTCCTATACGGGCAATCCGTTGGCCTGTCGTGCGGCATTGGCTACCTTGGAAATCTTTGAGCAAGATGATGTCATCGCAACTAACCGCAACAAAGCTATTTATCTAAACCGCATTGCTGAACCCTTACGTAACCACCCCCGCGTAAGAAATTTCCGCAACACCGGCATGATCTGGGCATTTGAGGTGGATAGTTTGCACGACGATTTCGCGCAACGCTGCTTCAGTCTCGCGCTGGAAAAAGGGTTGCTGCTGAGGCCGATGGGCAATACGATATACTTCATTCCACCCTATATCATCAGCGAGGCTGAAATGGATATGTTGGTTGAACATACGCTAACAATCATTGCTGCGATCATCTAATTAAGCCAAAAGAGCAACTCAACTAGTCATTCCTGAAAAAGCGGGAATGACGGATGTATAGAGGTATTCATGAAGCTGCTCCACACCTTGCTACTCATCCTTTGTCTTATCCCTAGTAATCACGCTGCCACGTTGCCGCCACCAGTGTTGAAAGCGCTGCAGCTGGCGCGCATTCCGCTGGGCAGTATTGGCGTGGAGGTACGCGAGGTAAATGCGCGCACGCCGCTCATTAGTGTGAACGCGAAGCAGTCGATGAGTCCGGCCTCAACCATGAAGCTGCTCACTACGTACGCCGGGTTAGAATTGCTAGGTCCTTCGTATAGCTGGAAGACCGAGGCTTATCTTGACGGCAAGCTGGAACAAGATGTGCTGCACGGCGATCTGATCCTGAAGGGTTACGGCGATCCCAAGTTGACGCTGGAAAAATTATGGCTGTGGCTACATGAGCTGCGTAGTCGCGGTCTGCGAGAGATCCGCGGAGATCTGGTGCTCGACCGTAGTGTATTCCAGCTCGCCCCGCACGACCCCGCAGAATTCGATAATGAGCCGATGCGTCCCTACAATACGGGACCGGATGCGTTGCTTCTTAATTTTAACTCTGTACGCCTGCGCTTTATTCCAGAGGGCGAAAAAATCAAAATTATCAGTATGCCGGAACTGGCGGGCATCAGGCTGGACAACCGCGTTACGGTAGCGACCACACAAGGAAATTGCAACGACTGGAATGATGCGCTGTCCATGCAATTGAAAAGCGATACTTTACTTGTGCAAGGCGTCTTCCCAGCCCAGTGCGGTGAGCGTGAGCGACATGTCAGCCTGCTGCCCCACCCAAGCTATCTGTATGCCGTGTTTCGTGTGTTGTGGCAGGAGATGGGGGGCCTGCTACAGGGTACCTTGCGTGAGGGTACAGTTCCAGATAGCGCGATTCTGTTTGCCACTCATCATTCCGTGCCATTGTCCGAACTGATCCGCGACATTAACAAATTCAGCAACAATGTCATGGCGCGTCAACTTTTTCTAAGTTTGGGCGGGACTGCCGAGACGCCCGTCAACTTCACTCACAGCGAACTGACTATACGTAATTGGCTGACGCAAAAAAAATTGCACTTCCCTGAACTGATACTGGAAAACGGTGCCGGACTTTCGCGTCGGGAACGGATCAGTCCGCGCAGTCTGGCATTGTTGTTGCGTAGCGCGCAGCGCAGCCCGTTATCAACGGAATTCGAGGCCTCCTTACCTATCGTCGGGGTTGATGGCACCTTTAAAAAACGTCTCACGGACAGCGAAGCTGCCAACCACGCTCATCTAAAAACCGGTTCTCTGGAAGGCGTGCAAGCCATTGCTGGTTATGTACAATCTCGTAGCGGAAAGCAATGGATTTTGGTTTTTTTAATCAACCACCCCAATGCCGCAGCAGGGCAGCAGGCACAAAACGCGCTAATCGAGTGGGTACAACGACGATATTGAAAAAATTCGATGGAATATTTTTTAGTTTCTGACTGGAGCTCCTATTAACATTTGAGGCTTTGTGATAATTACATCAGGAGGGGCAGAGATGGCTATGTCAAATTGACGCTATGCGGGCTGCTATAATCCATGTCTCTATTATTCAACTCACGCGATCAATATGCATACGCTCATTTGTGGCTCCTTGGCTTACGATGTCATCATGGTGTTTAACGACCAGTTCAAAAACCACATTTTGCCTGAGCAGATACACATCCTGAATGTCTCCTTTCTGGTGCCGGAGATGCGCCGGGAGTATGGCGGCTGCGCAGGTAACATTGCCTATAATTTGAAACTGCTCGGCGGCAATCCGCTGATCATGGCGACGGTAGGTGATGATTTCGGTCCTTATACCTCCCGACTGGAGAAGTTAGGCTTATCGCAACAATATATTCGCCATGTACCGGACAGTTTCACTGGCCAAGCTTTTATCACAACCGATCTGGACGATAATCAGATTACTGCCTTCCATCCTGGTGCGATGGGCTTCTCTGAACAGAACCATGTGTTCGATGCCAAGGATGTTACGCTCGGCATCGTATCGCCAGATGGGCGTGCAGGCATGTTGCAGCACGCGCAGGAATTCCATACGGCGGGCATTCCCTTCGTGTTCGATCCGGGTCAGGGTATGCCGATGTTTAGCAGTGATGAATTATTAAACTTCGTCAAGCAGGCGGATTACGTGACGGTGAATGACTACGAAGCCAAGCTATTGCAGGATAAAACCGGCAAAAAAATTGAAGAACTCAGCAAGCTGACACGTGCTTTCATCATTACCCTCGGTGCAGAAGGGTCTCTCATTTATGCGGATGGCAAAGAAGTGCGCATCCCAACGCCCATGGCCGAGACATTGCTCGACCCCACTGGCTGTGGTGATGCTTATCGTGCCGGTTTGCTGCACGGCATTCGGCAGGGCTGGGATTGGGATACCACCGGCCGCCTTGCCTCATTGCTAGGCTCTCTGAAAATCGCCAGTCGTGGCGGACAGAACCACAAGCCAACGCGCGACGAGCTCACCACTCTGTTTCAGAAATACTTTGGCTATTCCATTAACCTGTAATTTCTTCTACCGCGCGATCTTGCTTTTTCTTCCGCTTGCGGGAAGAGCGAGGGCTAAGGCCGGCTGGGTGATGTGAGCTTTTTTTAATCGAGTGGTCGAGTCGACGCGATACATAGATTATTATTTGCCCGGCGGCATATAGCCGGAAGGCATTTCCGCGCCATCGCCAAAGAAATGATTTTCCATTTGTTGGGCTAAATATTTGCGAGCATGAGCCTCTGCAAGATTTAAGCGGTTTTCGTTGACCAGCATGGTCTGGTGTTTGAGCCACGCAGCCCAAGCCTCTTTCGAAACCTGCTCGAAAATGCGTTGCCCCAACTCGCCAGGATATGGCGCGCGCTCCAGTCCTTCTGCCTCGTGGCCCAATTTTATGCAGTGCACCATTCTTGTCATTATTAAGTTCTCCAATAATTTAATTTAGCATTTTAATGCTGACATCAATCACGAACACTCGCAAAGGTTCAACCCCATTCCATGTACGATTTGATCATAGGTTTTTCAGAAATACTTTGGAGCGGCGCTGATAGTTGTAAAGCATTTTTTTCTGCGTAGGCAATTGCCCGACATCCGTTTCTTTGAAGCCCCGTTCAATAAACCAGTGAGCAGTGCGCGTGGTCAACACGAATAGTTTGTGTAGGCCTTGTGCTTGAGCCTCGGCAAGGATGTGCTTAAGCAGTGCGTCGCCGTAACCTTGTTTGCGGTAATTGGTTTGCACGGCGAGGCAGGCAAGCTCGGCGGCTTGATCTTCGATAAATGGATACAATGCGGCGCAACCGATGATGCGGTGGTCATGTTCCAGCACCACGAAGCGCCCAATTTCACGTTCCAGTCGCTCGCGGCCACGTCGTACCAGTACGCCTTCAGCTTCCAAAGGTTGTAGTAGTTGCAAAATGCCGCCTACATCATTAATAGTGGCATCACGTAAAGTATTGAGAGTGCTTTCCACTACCATGCTGCCGATACCGATATCACTGAACAGTTCTTGTAAAATGGCACCGTCAATATGGCGGCTGATCAGATGCGTGCGTGCTACGCCTGCCTCGCAGGCATGCACCGCGCAGGGCAGAAAAAGCGATACATCCTCTGGCAATTTGCCTTTTTTGGATAAAATTGTATTGGCGTCGGCTACGGTTAATTCACGTAGTAAATTGCCGTTCTTATCCTGTACACCGTCCATGTCCATCAAAAAAATCAGTTTATCTGCGTCGAGCGCGATAGCGGTACGTGTTGCGACCTCTTCAAGGGTAAGATTAAACACCTCGCCGGTAGGCGAATAACCAAGCGGTGAAAGTAAAACTACTTCATTGTGCTCAAGCCGATCTTTGATCGCTACCACATCTACTTTACGGACGCTGCCAGTATGCAGTAAATCAACGCCATGAATTACGCCCATCGGCTGGGCGGTGATGAAGTTGCCGCCCGCGACGCGGATATCCGCGTTAGCCATGGGAGAGTTCGCCAAGCCCATCGACAGAAGAGCCTCGATTTCTACACGCACGCGACCCACAGCTTCTTTTACGCATTGCATGGTTTCTGAATTGGTTAGGCGGATACCATGGTGATAGTGATCTTCAAGATTGTTGCGCGATAAGTGACGTTCGATTTGTGGACGAGCGCCATGAACTAATACGAGGCGCACCCCCAAGCTTGAAAGCAGATTAAGGTCGTGGGTCAGCTCGACGAAGTTACCATCTGCCACTACTTCACCGCCGAACGCTACCACGAAAGTGCGGCCACGGAAGGCGTTGATGTAAGGCGCAACCGAACGAAACCAAGCAACGAATTCGGAGGGAGGCGCAGGGCTGTGTGGCATGCTTTATCTATTGGCTAGCGGATTGAGAAATGGCATGGATCAGACGTTTTGCGAATGATGTCATGAACACAACAAGGTCGATTGGATATGCTATGGTTTCATTCATAGTTATATTTATGTCGGGTTGTTCATAACATCGCTGATGTCTGCTTGTTCAATATTCCCGTGCAGGCCATAGTTTAAAATTATAAAAAAGTAATGGAAATAAGAAGTAATGGTAAAGAACTAGTCATAATCTTAATTGCTGGTGCGCCCGGCGGGAGTCGAACCCACGACCCTTGGCTTCGGAAACCAATACTCTATCCAGCTGAGCTACGGGCGCTTTTCAAGCCTTGCAGTATAACGTACCCATGGTTACCATGCACACTGTAACAAATGGCAATGTGATAATTAAGCCTGAAAATAATGATGTTTTTTTGAAGAGATCCTAAAAATCAAATAATTATTTACTAAATTAAAGTAACCGGTGTTTGCAAGGCCTTATAGGGTCATCCCTTAAGCGAGGAGCTGTTCACACAATACGGCTTACAGTAAATCTAAAATGAAATCTAGATTTTATAGATTTACTTAATGCGAACGTGCGTGATGTTAGTTGCATAAGCGGACGTTTGAATTAGATTTCAATAGGCTGGAGTTTAATTGTTTCTTCGGTCGGCCAAAAAAACTTGCGTAATTTAAATGGGCAGTGATAAACTTCATAAGTCTAGAGGGATCACAAGCACAATTAGTTTTTTAACCAAGCAGTATTGGAAAGGGGGAGACGTTATGTTTGAGAATGTGACTACCGGCCAAGTTCTTTTGATGTACGTATGTATTTTTGGATTTATTTTTGGTATGGCAGCAATCTTATTTAAAAAGAATTCTTAGAAAACAAGGCTAAATAATGCTGCGGGTAGCGGAAATATTGTTTTTGGAGGCCTTCCGAAAGCATAGTATGTCTTTCACCGCGGTTGAAAGACCAACAACTTGTAAAGTTGTTAGGGGAAGATTAAATTGAAGAATTTCAAGAAATAAGGGGGGAAAATGCGCAAATCTACATCCATGTTGTCGTCATGGCTTACAATAATAGCTATTACTGTATTGGTATCAGGAACGGCCGCCTCTGCGGAAGCTGGAAAAGTTAGTGCGAATCCCGCTAACGGCAAGATCATCTTTACCCAAGGAAAAGGGGATGTTCCAGCGTGCCTATCTTGTCATGGAGAAAATGCATTAGGTAATGATGCTATGGGCGCGCCCCGCCTAGCCAATGTTGGTTACGTTTATCTCGTTAAACAACTCACTAATTTTGCTGCGGACAAGCGAGTTCCCTCTGGGCTGGGCGCGGTAATGAACGGATTTGCCAAGGCGTTGAGCGAGCAAGACCGCCGTGATGTGGCTGCATTTGTAGATAGTTTGCCCAGAAAGTTTGAGCCGTCTGATTTGAAAGCTCTTAAAGCAGAGGGGCAGCAAGTTGGCAAGTCGCATTTGGGGAAACTTCTGGTTCATAGTGGGGTAAAGGGTAAGGTAGCCTCTTGTTACTCATGCCATGGGTTTAATGGGCGCGGTGCCGATCCTATCTTTCCGGCAATTGGCAATCAGAAATATGTATATTTGGTTAATCAATTGAAAAGCTGGCGTGATGGCACAAGAAATAATGATCCGGTAGTTGGAGGTGTTCCGATGATGCAAGCGGTGGCGAAAACGCTTACAGATGACGACATTTATAATGTTGCTGCATATTTGACTTCTGCTCCGCCAGTTAGTGTACGGGACGGCCTTGTTATTGATAATCAAACCGTTTTGAAGGAAATTTTAGTTCGATAGGGGTTCTTAGCTATTGAATTTTATATTTTGTTTGTAAAATCCCCGCGTCGAGTTGTTCTGGACGCGGGGATTTTATTTATTGGAAATGTACATTAAGTAGTTGGGAGTAATTTGGTATGGCAATTAGCAATATGAAGCTTGGAGAAAAATTGCTATTTGGAGGTTTTGCACTGATTGGTATTATGGCTTTTGCCAGTTGGTTGGTGCTAGAAGTTGTCAGGTCACGTTTGGATAAGCCGATGTATCCAGTACTTCAGTATAATTTTTCCGCAGAAGGCTTGCGCGGGTCTGAGATATTTCGTACAGCGGGATGCACTATCTGCCACCGCGCAATGCGTAACGGCACAAATATGGGGCTGGTTCTCGACGGGATCGGCTCCAAGCGC
>JANMWF010000175.1:0-4052 GCA_031393845.1 Nitrosomonadales bacterium
AAATCAACTTCAATGGCACGAAAACGATTGATCGCGTGTGGTCTATACGATTCAGGACAACTACACTAACCCGATCGAACCGACTGATACGCTAACTTTTAACACTTATGGCGTAACCGGCTTTACAGTCCAAGGCTGGGATGGATCGGCTTGGGTCACTCTTGCGACGGTAAGTGGAAACAATCTGGTCAAGCGCACTGTAAGTTTCGCTGCATTCACCACCGACCAAATTCGAGTAAACGTCACCAGCGTGCTCGCTGGCTACTCCCGCATCGTCGAAATCGAGGCATGGGGTAACTAGCAACCTGTCAGATTTCTCCGCTGATTGCGATGAAGCGTGAGGAACATACAACCCTGATCCGATGGTGCGATTCACAGAAACCTCACCACTGAAAAATGACGTTAGGGAGGTAGAAAAGATGTGCTATTTGTTGCTGACGATGGCGGGTCGGCGCTCAATGCAAAGCACACATGCACGGTGGAATCGGTGTTCGGGATCATCAAGATATATGTTCAGGTGATTTAAAAAAAGGTGCGTCAGGAGGAGCTGACGCACCAGAAGGGGAGCTTTTATGAAAAAAACAAAACAGAACTCAGACTATTTCATTTTCTGACTTTCTTTAGCAGACTCCTCTGAACTCAATTTGCCATCATGGTTGGTATCCAGCTCTTTGAACACTTGGATGGGCATTCTATGGGCTGTGGCTTCTTCTTGGCTAACAAAGCCATCATTGTTTGTGTCGTAAGTTGCCCAAGATGGTGTACTTTCTTTTGTAATGGAATCAGCCTGAACATCGACAGTCGCTACAATTAATAACATAGAAACTATAGCTATTGATTGGGTCGCTTTGTTTTGTAAAGTTGAAAAATAATCCATCTAGTTTCCTTTGTAAGTTCAGCAATATTGCTGTATTTATAACCAAAGCATATATCATGCCAATATTAATTTGTTATAAAAAATAAATGGTTAATATTATTTGTTTGATGTTGCTTAAATAATTTGAATATTTGTGTCGTTACATGGCAACATAAAACCTGCATAACAATGATAACTACTTGAAATATAGTAAGTGCTACTGTCGTCGAGAGCCGACGAATTAGATATATCCATCTGGATTGTGAATATGGAATACTCAGCTATAGATGTACCATTGCAGCCGCTACAATACTCAGACTAAGCGCCTGAACGAGGCGATGTTTCATGCCATTTTCAGAGCAATTATTTTATATTTGCATAGCCTTGATCTAAACAATAGCCTTGACCCAAACAATCGAGTTTGATCTTAAAGCATTTATCGCCAGTCTGCCCCTACTGCCTGGTGTGTACCGTATGCTGGATAGTCAAGGGCAAGTGCTTTATGTCGGCAAAGCAGGGCAGCTAAAAAAGCGCGTCGCATCCTACTTTCAGAAAACAAATATCTCGCCGCGCATCAGCCTGATGGTGTCGCATATTGCCTGTATTGAGGTGACGGTCACTCGCTCCGAGGCTGAGGCCCTGCTGCTGGAAAATAACTTAATAAAAGCATTAAAACCGCGATATAACATACTCTTTAGAGATGATAAATCTTACCCATATATCGTCCTGACCGGACATGGTTTTCCTCGTCTTGCTTATTATCGTGGTGCGACTGGTAAGCACCATCAATATTTTGGACCTTACCCCAACTCACATGCCGCCAAGGAAAGCATACAGTTGCTGCAAAAAATTTTTCGCATCCGTACTTGCGAGGACAGCACATTTTCCAATCGCGCTCGTCCCTGTTTGCTGCACCAGATTCATCGCTGCACTGCCCCTTGTGTTGGGTTGATTAGCCAACAGAATTACGCAATCGATGTGCATAACGCGAATTTACTGTTACAGGGCAAGCAGGGCGAGGTGGAAGGATTGCTAAGACTAGCCATGGAGCAAGCGGCAGAAGCCCAACACTACGAGCAGGCCGCTGCGTTACGCGATCAGTTGCATTCGCTGCATACGGTGCAGCAAAAGCAGTTCATGGAAAGTGGTCGTGCAACGGATGCGGATATCGTCGCCGTCGCTGAGCTGAATGGCGCGCTGTGCGTGAATCTGGCCATGGTGCGCGGCGGCAGACATCTGGGTGATAAGAGCCTTTTTCCGCAAAATGCCGAAGGGCAGGCGGCTGATGAGGTGCTGCATGCCTTTCTAGCACAGCATTACTTAAACCATAGCGTGCCGCCTCTTATTCTCACCAGCACGCCTCTCGCGGCAGATGCCTTGGAAGAATTACTTGGCGAGCAGGTAGGGCATAAGGTGCAGATACGCCACAGTGTAAGTGGTGAGCGGCGCCAATGGTTGGATATGGCGCTGAAAAATGCTCTGCTTGCATTACACCAGCAAGCAGGCCAGCAGGCCGGGCAGCTTGCTCGACTGGAGAAATTGCGCGAAGTGCTTGCGCTCCCGCAACTGTCACGCATCGAATGTTTTGATATCAGCCATACTATGGGCGAAGCGACTGTGGCTTCCTGTGTCGTATACGACAATTTGGCTATGCGTACTGCGGAGTATCGGCGCTACAACATTAGCGGCATTACTGGGGGAGACGATTACGCGGCAATGCGCCAAGCCTTGTTTCGTCGCTATCAAAAATTACAGGCAGGGGAAGGCAAGCGTCCTGATTTGATTTTGATAGATGGTGGCGCGGGCCAGCTAAGCGTGGCCTGTCATGTTTTGGAACAGCTAGGCATGATGGAAATCCCGTTGATAGGCGTAGCTAAAGGCGTGGAACGCAAGCCGGGGTTAGAGCAATTGTTGCGTCCGCAGCATGAAAAACCGTTACAATTGTTGCCGGACAATCCAGCATTGCACTTGATTCAGCAAGTGCGCGATGAAGCGCACCGTTTCGCTATTAGCGGACACCGCGCCAAGCGCGGTAAAGCTCGAACTACATCCATGCTGGAGGAGATCAGCGGGGTAGGGGAGAGGCGCAGACGTAATTTGCTGGCTCGGTTCGGAGGTCTGCAAGGCGTGTACCAAGCCAGTTTGGAAGAATTGGCGCAGGTAGATGGCATTAGTCTGTCGCTGGCAGAAAAAATTTATCAACAATTGCACTGATCATGCCACTCAATATCCCAAATCTGCTGACTTGGTTTCGCATTATGCTCATACCTGTGTTTCTCGGGGTGTTCTACTTACCTGATACAACACTTTCCCTGCATCACAAGCATTTAGTCAGCACGGTGATATTCGCATTGGCCGCTCTCACAGATTGGCTAGATGGTTATCTGGCGCGCGCGCTCAATCAGACTTCCGCTTTTGGTGCATTTCTCGATCCAGTCGCTGATAAGCTGATGGTGGCTGCCGCATTAATTGTGTTGGTAAAGCTTGGCTATGTGGATATGGTCATTGCTTTCATCATTATCGGTCGTGAAATTGCCATCTCTGCTTTACGCGAATGGATGGCTCAGCTTGGTGAAAGTAAGAGTACCGCGGTTTCTATGTTGGGTAAGGTGAAAACTGTATTTCAGATGAGTGCCATATTGCTGCTGCTTTGCCATGAATCGCTAGTTGGTTTGCCTGCTAATACATTGGGTACGTTGCTGATTTATCTGGCTGCTGTTTTGACATTGTGGTCAATGATCTATTACTTGAAACTCGCGCTGCAACAAATTATCCGCAAATAGCGGAACATTTTGTTGCATAAAAGAAACAAATTCTAGTGGCAAGGTGGCACGAAATATAATTTCGACATTGAGCTATACAGATATGAATATTTCAACCCAGATTGTTCATTAGCGCGAAATCGACTATGTTTCAAAGCGCGGGTGGGCTGACTTTGAGATGCGCTTCAGCAATCGAGAAGTGACTGCATGGAGTGGATTGGCGCTTCCCAAGCCCATGCTCGATGTAATTGGCTTTCGTACGGTTGCGCGGAGCTAGGATTTAACGCCGCCTGGCTCAAATCGTGGCTATCCGCCGATCCAGATTGTCGAGTAGTTTATTGCCAGCATCTGATGTGGTGTCATTCGTTTTCCATGCCGAAATCACCCGTTTCGACAAGACCATATCGTGTCTGTTTGAGTGGAAATATGTAGCG
>JANMWF010000212.1:0-4400 GCA_031393845.1 Nitrosomonadales bacterium
CGTTAAAAATCCCGGATGATCCATATCAAGTGTCAAAGCGTGGCGTTAGCCTTGGCCGAAGGGACGTTTTTAGATAAATATCACTTGAAGTGGCGGAAAGCCCGATGATATTGTCCGGTTGCCAGCACCGGACAATAGGGAAGCGTTATGCTGATAGTCGCGATCAAAGGGTGCTTCGGCTCGCAAAGATGTCCACAGCCGGTTCCCCAGCACTCGCGGAGATAGGCTCTCTAGACATGCTTAAGGGCGCCTCTAAAAATTCAAGTTTCTAGGCAAGACAAGGCACTAGTAAAAAATTTGAGCGCGGCATATAGTTGATAGGTAAGCGATAATTTTTTTCGAGTCACGCCGTATTGTGACGAAACGGGGTAAGCAGGCAAGCCGCAAAGCGGCTGCTCGCAAAATTGGATTTTTAGAGGTGTCCTTAAGATAAGACAGATTAGAAGTTGTAAGCGCGTTCGCCGTGCGTTGCAGTATCCAACCCTTCGCGCTCGTCTTCTTCCTTTACACGCAAGCCGATGGTCATATCCACGATCTTATAGCAAACGAAGGCAACCACACCGGACCAGATTATCGTGGTGAGCACGGCTTGTGCTTGCACCCACACTTGCCCGCTGATGGTGGTATCGACGATGGTGTTGCTGACGTAATCAACGATACCGGTGCCGCCCATGCTCCAGGTGTTGAAAACGCCGGTAAGCAATGCGCCCAAGATGCCACCGATGCCGTGGATGCCAAACACGTCCAGCGCGTCATCTGCCCCCAGCAGTTTCTTCAGACCGGTTACGCCCCAGAAGCAAGCAAAACCAGCCAGCGCGCCGATAACCAGGCCACCACCTACGCCCACCCAGCCGCAGGCGGGAGTGATGGCGACCAAGCCTGCGACCGCACCGGAAACCGCACCCAGCACGGAGGACTTGCCCTTCAACAGTCTTTCAGCCAGCGTCCAGGTCAGTGCGGCAGCGGCAGCGGCATCCAGGGTGTTGATGAAAGCCAGTGTGGCCGTACCTGAAGCTTCGAGAGCCGAGCCGGCATTGAATCCGAACCAACCGACCCACAATAGGGAGCCACCTATCATGGTCATAACCATGTTGTGCGGTGCCATCGGTTCCCTGCCGTATCCGATGCGCTTTCCAACCAGGACTGCGCCGACCAAACCCGCAACAGCCGCGTTGATATGCACCACGGTGCCGCCAGCGAAGTCCAATGCGCCCTTCTGGAACAGCCACCCTGCAGCAGCCGTTGCAGTATCAGCCGCAGCCTGAGTAGTGTACGCATCCGGCCCCATCCAGAACCACACCATGTGCGCAATCGGCAGATAGGCGAAGGTAAACCACAATGCGGAAAACAACAGCACAGCGGTGAACTTCATCCGCTCGGCGAAAGCACCCACGATCAGCGCAACGGTAATGGCGGCGAAGGTAGCCTGAAAGGCCACGAAGGCAAATTCAGGAATTACCACGCCCTTGCTGAAGGTTGCCGCATTGGCCACACTGCCGGTGGCCGGATCAAAGATGCCCTTCAAGAACAGCCTGTCAAACCCGCCGATGAATGCATTGCCCTGCGTGAACGCCAGCGAGTAGCCGTAGATGGCCCACAGCACGATGATCAACGCGAATATGGCGAACACCTGCATCAGGATGGATAACATATTCTTGCTGCGCACCAGGCCGCCATAGAATAGCGCGAGGCCGGGAATAGACATCATGATGACCAGCAGGGTGGCCGTTAGCATCCACGCCGTATCACCCTTGTTGGGGGTAGGAGCGGCAGCATGTGTGGCTACTGCGTTAGCTGCCGCAGAGGTCTGGACTGCGGTTATTGTCGATGCTGCCGCAGGGGCTGCGGCCTCCTCCGCAAATGCCGGAACTACCAGGCCATACAGCATGCCCAACAACGCGAAAAGTGCAAAAAATTTTTTCATGGCGTTCTCCTTACAATGCTTCTTCGCCGGTTTCGCCGGTACGGATGCGAATTACCTGCTCGATGTTGTGAACGAATATCTTGCCGTCACCAATATTGCCGGTGTGTGCAGATTTTTCGATGGCTTCAAGCACTAGTTCTAGCATGTCCTTGTTGATAGCTGCTTCCACCTTGACCTTGGGCAGAAAGTCCACCACGTATTCTGCGCCGCGATACAGCTCGGTATGACCCTTCTGCCGACCAAAACCTTTCACTTCGGTAACGGTGATACCCAGTATGCCAATCGCAGTCAGAGCCTCACGTACTTCGTCGAGTTTGAAAGGCTTGATGATTGCAGTAACCATTTTCATAATTTTTACTCCTCATGTGTGTTAGAGCGTAAACAACATTATTTAGAACCTACATAGTCAAAAGCAGCTTCCATGCCACTATAATTTATCTAGCAAAAACAATATGTTAATTCACATCATAAAATCAGGAGAAGAGTTTTATGCACCAATTTTATGCGTCTTCAAATATGCAGCGCACCAATTGGGGGGATATGCTATTTGGACAGACGAATGGTGCTCTAAATGCAGGTATTAAATGAAAGGCGCAGGCATCCAGTCAACTTTCAGAAAAAAGGATACTGGTGAATAACGTTGTACGGAAGTGTGAGCTACCGCGAGGAATGCTCACCGCTGCACATAAGGCATATTGTCTGGGTGGTTTGGACGGGGGTGGCTAAACCACTCGGGCACCCCACGGAAGTGGGGGAAATGGCATGTCGTTAATACCCGCTAGGATTGTGGGCTGTAAGCGTGAATACATTCAATCCCCAGTTCACGCGCCGCCCGCGAGAACTGGGTTTCAGCCACCGGATCAGCATCTTTGCCATTGATGCGGAAAGGCTTCCCGCCAAAGGCGGCTAAAGAGATCCTCGATTTAAGCCAGGTAAATGACAATCAAAATAAAGCAAAAGAAGGCGCACTGGTCAGTCGATAGCGTTGGTAAAAAATCTTACTTCTCTCTGCCACTCCAAGAAACTGAATTTAACCGGACAAATCATACTCAAGCCCGAACATTTCATTTGCTCACTACACGTGTAGTTGACTGATTAAACCGTTTCCGCCCACAAATCGTGTTCATCAGAATTAATTATTCGGACATTCACAAAATCACCTACCTTTAATGTCTGGCCGTTACCGATGTAAACCAGACCATCGATTTCTGGTGCATCAGCTGAACTACGTGCAATTGCACCCTCCTCGTCCACTTCATCCACCAACACCTGCATGGTTTTGCCTATTTTACATGCAAGGCGTTCGCCACTTATCTCTTCCTGCAATTGCATCAAACGGCCTAAACGTTCTTGCTGAACTTCAAGTGGGATGTGATCCGGTAAATTATTGGCCACAGCACCTTCCACCGGCGAATACATAAATGCGCCGACGCGATCCAGTTGAGCCATTTCGAGAAAATCGAGCAGCTCTTCAAATTCTTCTTTTGTTTCGCCGGGGAATCCGACGATGAAAGTGCTGCGTAAAGCGATATCTGGACAGATTTTTCGCCATTGCTGAATGCGGGTAAGCACGTTTTCACTGCTGGCGGGACGTTTCATTAGTTTAAGAATGCGCGCATTGGCGTGCTGAAAAGGGATATCCAGATAAGGCAGAATTTTCCCCTGCGCCATCAACGGAATGACTTCATCTACATGTGGATAAGGATAAACGTAATGCAATCGCACCCATACGCCCAGCTCGCCCATCGCCTGCACAAGCTCGGTCATACGCGTTTTGATCGGTCGACCGCCCCAGAAACCCGTGCGATATTTTACGTCTACGCCATAGGCACTGGTGTCTTGCGAGATTACCAGCAATTCTTTCACGCCTGCGTTCACCAAATTCTGCGCTTCCTGCATAACGTCACCCACCGGACGGCTCACCAGATCGCCGCGCATGCTGGGGATGATACAAAAGGTACAGCGATGGTTACAGCCCTCGGAGATTTTCACATAAGCATAATGCCTGGGTGTCAGCCGAACCCCTTGCGGCGGGACCAGATCGCTGTATGGATCATGCAGCTTGGGTAAATGGGCATGTATGGCTTCCATCACCTCATCTGTCGCATGTGGGCCAGTGACTGCCAATACTTTTGGATGCGCTTCTTTCACCACATTGCCCTTGGCACCCAAGCAACCAGTAACAATAACTTTACCATTCTCGGCCAGCGCCTCGCCGATCGCTTCAAGCGATTCTGCCACCGCACTGTCAATGAAACCGCAAGTGTTAACTACTACCAGATCGGAATCCGCATAGTTGGGAGAAATAATGTAACCCTCTGTACGCAAACGAGTAAGGATATGCTCGGAGTCCACAGTTGCCTTAGGGCAACCGAGAGATACGAAGCCGACGCGTGGCGCTGTGTTTTGTTTGCTCATGTTTTAACTTTATTTATTGAATTGAATATTTTCTTTCCTGCAGCCAGCTTCATTTTCG
>JANMWF010000226.1:0-2755 GCA_031393845.1 Nitrosomonadales bacterium
TTTCGACGGCAATTTGCGCAAGCGCGATTTGCTAGCTGATACGTCGTACAACACCTATACCCGCGTAGGCCTGCCGCCCACTCCGATTGCACTGCCAGGGTTGGCCTCGATACAGGCAGCTCTTCATCCGGCTTCGACCAATGCGCTGTACTTCGTGGCGCGCGGGAATGGCAGCTCACAATTTTCAAATTCATTAAATGAACACAACAATGCAGTGAATCGTTATCAAAAATAATTGCGTGGCAAATACGCTTTCCCTAAGCTATATTCTCTCTGCGAACCTAAACGCGCTCTCTATTGTGGTAGCAGACACCTTTACTTTTTGGCTAACATACACTGGTGCAATCGTATACAATTCCACGCTATTTTATATTGAGCCAAAACCGACCACGTAATGCTGGAAGTTAGCAATCTTGCTTGTAGTCGCGGAGATCATCTGCTATTTTCTGATCTGAATTTTTCTCTGTCAGCCGGCGAGCTACTACAGGTTCAGGGCGCCAACGGCAGCGGAAAGACCAGCTTGCTGCGTACTTTATGTGGTTTTATGATGCCTGTCGCGGGCGAGATACGTTGGCGCGGGCAGGACATCCGTGAGCTGGGTGATACATTTTATGCAGAGATGATTTATCTCGGCCATTTGAATGCCATCAAGGACGAATTGAATGCGCTGGAGAACTTGCGCATTAGTGCAGGGCTGGCTGGCTGCAAGGCGGATGACAAACAGGTAATCGCGGCGTTACGTCGCATGGGTTTGCGCGGACGGGAAACTTTACCGGTCAAAGTGCTGTCTCAAGGGCAGCGTCGGCGTGTGGCATTGGCGCGCTTGTTGCTCAGCAATGCCTCGTTATGGATATTGGATGAACCGCTCGCTGCACTGGACGTGGGTGCGGTTGGGCTGATGCAGGAATTGATTGGCGAGCATCTGGTGAGTAACGGCATGGTGATCTACACTACTCATCAGCCACTGGAAGTGGTGGGAGTAGCAACGCGGTGTCTTGCGCTGTCATGAACAAGTTGTCGCTGATAGGTTTGTTGAGCCTGGTGATTCGCCGCGATCTGGTGCTGGCTATGCGTCGTCGTGCCGATGTGCTGACTACACTGATTTTTTTCGTCATTGTGGTCAGTCTGTTTCCCTTGGGTGTGGGTCCAGAAATGGATATGTTGCGCAAAATGGCTCCCGGCGTGGTTTGGGTGGCAGCTTTGCTGGCTTCAATGCTATCACTGGGGCGCATGTTCTCGGCGGATTATCTGGACGGTACTCTGGAGCAGATGATGCTGGTACCGCAGTCGCTGTCGGTACTTGTGTTAGCAAAGATTTTGGCGCACTGGATGGTCTCTGGTTTGCCATTGGTGATTATGGCCCCAGTGCTGGGCTTGCAGTTTGATATGTCGGTGCAGGCATTATGGGTATTGATCGCTGCACTGCTTCTTGGCACACCGATACTCAGCATGATAGGTGCGGTCGGTGCTGCGCTGACACTGGGGTTGCGTGGCGGCGGGGCGTTGGTGTCGCTACTGGTGTTGCCGTTGTGCATCCCGGTGTTGGTTTTTGGAGCAGGCGCAGTGGAAGCCGTTGTAAGTGGCACCAGTGTGAGTTCTCACTTATCGTTACTTGGCGCGCTATTGGTGATGGCATTGGCTTTCACACCATGGGTTACGGCTCTCGCTCTGCGTATTTCGATGGAATAAAACATATTGTGTATTTTTAATTGAGTAGATATTGGCTATAAACTGGTTTAAATATTCCTCGCCCAGCACCTTTTATAAGGTGGCCGGCAAGATGGCGCCGTGGTTTGCGTGGTCGGCCGCAATCCTGTTTGTTGTGGGCCTTTACATTGGTTTTTTTGTGGCACCGACTGATATTCAGCAAAGCGAAGCTTATCGCATAATGTTCATACATGTGCCTGCTTCCATCCTTTCCATGTTTATCTACCTGGTCATGGCGGGTTATGCTGCGTTAGGGCTGATTTTCAATACGCGCCTGTCTTCCATGATGGCTTCCGCGCTGGCGCCTACTGGTGCGCTGCTAGCCTTTCTTTCGCTATGGACTGGCGCGTTGTGGGGCAAGCCGATGTGGGGTGCATGGTGGGTATGGGATGCGCGACTGACTTCCGAACTTATCTTATTATTCCTTTATCTAGGTTTTATCGCTTTGCATGCCTCGATAGATGATCCGCGTCGTGCCGACCGTGCCAGCGCGCTGCTCGCCATAATAGGCTCAGTTAATGTTCCTATCATCTATTTTTCAGTGCGATGGTGGAATACCCTACATCAAGGAGCTACGGTCAAATTCACCGGTACCAGCATGCACGTGGCTATGCAGCAGGGCATGTACACCATGATGCTGGCGGTCTGGTTATATGCCCTTGCGGTTTCTTTACTACGTGTGCGTAGTATCATTTTAGAGCGTGAAGGCAAGGCACAGTGGGTATCTGAGCTCGCGGAGGTTACGCGATGAACTGGGGTGTATTTTTTGCCATGAACGGTTATGCTTGGTACATATGGGGTTCGTACGGAATGGCACTGCTGATATTTATTATTGAAATTCTGATGGTGCGCCACAGAAGAAGGCTTATCTTGCAGCAATTACACCTGATGCGCAATGCAGAAGATGCCATGACGTAATATTTAAAGGATAGGTTTGTCAGCTATCCTGATCGTTTCATCAATTCGTGCGATGATCGCGAAAAATTTTTCGAATTGGACAAGCATGCTTATCTACGCGAACATAAGCATAGAGTATTCATATTCCCAA
>JANMWF010000238.1:0-6395 GCA_031393845.1 Nitrosomonadales bacterium
CAGTTCCAAGACCATGCTTAATTCCAGTTTGCTACAGCTAGGCGCCGCATTGCGCAGCAAGAAAATTTCCAGCGTTGAGTTAACGCAACTGTATCTCCACCGCATTGCCGCACTCAACTCAAAAATCAATGCCTACATCACGGTAAATGAGGAGATGAGCTTGGCGCAGGCACGCGCAGCGGATGTCCAATTGGCGCAATCCAAACCCCACGCTCTCACTGGCATTCCTATTGCTCAGAAAGATATATTCTGTGCAAGGGGCTGGCATACCACCTGCGGCTCGAAAATGCTGTCTAATTTTATTGCTCCCTACGATGCGCATGTGATTGAACAATTCAACCGCGTCGGCGCGGTAAATCTGGGCAAGACCAACATGGACGAGTTCGCCATGGGTTCCAGCAATGAAACGTCTTACTTTGGCCCAGTAAAAAACCCCTGGAACCCCAATGCCGTGCCCGGCGGCAGCTCCGGCGGCAGTGCAGCAGCGGTGTCGGCCCGCTTATGTGCGGCAGCCACCGGTACCGACACGGGCGGCTCTATTCGCCAACCAGCTGCACTATGTGGCATCTCAGGTCTGAAACCTACTTATGGCGTAGTATCCCGCTACGGCATGATCGCCTTTGCCTCCAGCCTGGATCAGGCCGGGCCAATGGCGCGCAGTGCAGAAGATTTGGCGCTGCTGCTCAATGTAATGGCCGGCTTCGACGAACGTGATTCCACTAGCCTGCAACGTGAGACAGAAGATTACGCACGAGATTTAACTAAGCCGCTGAATGGTCTGCGCATCGGTTTGCCTAAAGAATTCTTCGCCGCAGGTTTGAGTGCAGATGTCGCGCAAGCAGTTGAAGCGTCCATTGCCGAATATAAAAAATTAGGTGCCAGCGTGGTAGACATCAGCCTGCCCAACTCGCGCCTGTCCATCCCAGTGTATTACGTACTGGCTCCGGCAGAAGCCTCCAGCAATCTGTCGCGATATGACGGTGTGCGTTATGGCTACCGTGCGCCGGAATACACCAACCTTGCAGACATGTATGAAAAATCCCGCGTACAAGGTTTCGGTGAAGAAGTAAAGCGGCGCATTATGATCGGCACTTATGTACTATCGCATGGTTACTACGACGCCTATTATTTGCAGGCACAGAAAATTCGTCGCCTGATCGCGCAGGATTTTGTCGAAGCATTCAAGCAATGTGACGTCATCATGGGTCCAACCACCCCCACCACTGCCTTCAATCTGGCCGAGAAAAACAATGACCCGGTGCAAATGTACCTTTCCGACATCTATACCATCGCGGTGAATCTCGCAGGCCTGCCCGGCATGTCCATCCCGGCAGGCTTCGGCGGCAATGGCCTGCCTGTTGGTTTGCAAATTATTGGCAATTATTTCGACGAGGCGCGCATGCTAAACGTGGCACATCAATATCAGCAGGTGACCGATTGGCACACCCGCACTCCGCAACATATCGAGGTGTAAGGAACCGCACCATGCAATGGGAAATCGTTATCGGGCTGGAAGTTCATACTCAACTCTCGACTAGCAGCAAAATTTTTTCTGGCGCTTCGACCGCATTTGGCACAGAACCCAACACTCAAGCCTGCGCGGTAGATCTGGCGCTGCCTGGCGTATTACCGGTGCTGAACCGTGGCGCAGTGGAACGTGCTATCAGGTTTGGCCTTGCGGTCGGTGCGCATATTGCGCCACGCTCCGTGTTTTCACGTAAAAATTATTTCTATCCTGACCTGCCCAAAGGGTATCAGATCAGTCAGTTTGATTTACCCATAATTGGCCAAGGTTCATTGATTATTCAGGTTCCTACAACGACCGCAGGGCAAACTTATAAAAAAGTGGTGCGACTGACCCGTGCCCATCTTGAAGAAGATGCAGGAAAATCGTTGCACGAAGATTTTCATGGCATGACAGGCATCGATCTCAACCGCGCTGGAACACCTTTGCTGGAAATTGTCTCAGAGCCGGATATGCGCTCTGCCGCCGAGGCCGTGGCCTATGCCAAAATGCTGCACACCCTGGTGCGCTGGATCGGCATCTGCGATGGCAATATGCAAGAAGGCTCGTTCCGCTGCGATGCCAATGTCTCGGTGCGTCACCCGGGGGCTGAATTAGGCACACGCCGCGAGATCAAAAACCTTAACTCGTTCCGCTTTTTGCAGCAGGCGATTGAGTATGAAGCACAGTGGCAAATAGATACGCTGGAAAACGGCGGCACTATCCAGCAAGCGACAGTGTTGTTCGATTCCGACAAGGGTGAAACCCGCGCGATGCGAAGCAAAGAAGACGCGCACGATTATCGCTATTTCCCGGATCCTGACCTGCTGCCGCTAGCGATTGATAATGAGTGGATCGAGCAGGTGCGCGGCACGCTCCCTGAGTTGCCACTATCCAAGCAGGCACGCTATGTTGCCGATCTCGGCCTATCTGTTTACGACGCCGACACTTTGACCTCATCACGAGAAATGGCGGATTTCTTCGAAGCAACGCTAAACGATGTCCCCAAGGAAGCCAAGCTGTGCGCCAACTGGCTGATGGGTGATGTAAGCGCCTCACTTAACCGTGAAGATCGCGATATTACACAATGCCCGATCTCACCCCGGCAGCTAGGCGGCATGCTTAAACGTATTGCAGATGGAACCATTTCCAATTCTGCCGCCAAGGAAGTTTTCAAGGTGCTCTGGAGTGAAGGCGGCGACCCCGATACCATTATCGAAACAAAAGGGTTAAAGCAGATGTCCGATGTCGGCGCAATGGAGGCAATGGTAGACGAAATTATCACCGCCAACCCAGTGCAAGTCGCCGAATATCGCAGCGGCAAGGAGAAAGTCTTTGGCTTTTTTGTCGGCCTCGCCATGAAGGCCAGCAAAGGCAAAGCCAATCCTGCACAGATGAATGAAATTCTAAAGCGCAAACTGGCGGGTTAGACACAACATTAACTGTGTTCTTACAACCCGCTGGCTTAAAGCAGCTTGCGCGGCTTGTGCGGAGCCTGTGAAAATACAAAATCATATAACCAATTAGGCAGCAGCTTAAGCACTCGCCCGACGAATTCCATCTGCCACGGTACTACCGCAAAAGACTTGCCGGAAGCAATCGCTCGTGCAATACGGCGCGCTGCTTCGTCGGCTGGCAAAATAAAAGGCATAGGGTAAGGATTGATGGCGGTCATCGGCGTTTTGATGTAGCCAGGACAGATGGTAACTACGCGCATCCCGCTACCATGCAACTCGACACGTAAACTTTCCATATAAGAGATTAGCGCCGCCTTGGATGCGGAATAGGCGCCCGCCCCTGGCAACCCCCGGAATCCTGCCACGCTGGCGATGCCAACCAATAAGCCCTGCCCGGCCTCACGCATAGGCACAAGGAACGGCTGAAATGTTTTCATTACGCCCACCATATTGATATCCATCACCTGCTGGAAAACATCAATGTCGTCGACATATTCAGTAAGCGTTCCGACACTAATGCCTGCATTAGCAATCACGATATCCGGCACGCCTGCGCGCGTGATGAAGCTCTGCGCCGCAGCTTGTAAGGAAGGCGAGTCACGCACATCCAGTGGGTAACAATAAACTTGTTGGGGGAACTGCTTAGAGAGGTCTTGCAGACAATCAGCGCGACGGGCAATCACGCCAACCATCGCGCCTTGCTCAAGATAATAGTGCGCCAGCGCCAGACCCAGGCCGCTGGATGCGCCGCTGATAACGACGCGTTGTGCGGCCACTAATGCTTGCCCGAGCGTTCCTTGCGTGCCTTGTCGATCAAGGCGTTCAACACTTTAATGCTTTCATCCGGTCCCAGGCCGGTAATCAGATATTTGCCGTCCACAGTCAGCGACGGTGTGCCGCGAATGCCATAGATCTGCGCCAATTGTTTGCTGCGTGTTACCTTGCTTTGTATGGCGAAGGAATTATAGGCCTCGCTGAATTTCTTGCGATCTACGCCACGCTGGCCAACAAATTCAGTGATCTTGGCCTCGTCGCTCAGGTCAATATTGTTCACGTTCCAAGCATTGAACAGGTCGTCGTGCAGCCGCTTTTGCTGTCCCAGCAATTCCAGCGTGTAATAAGTATGTGCCATCGGCTCCCAAGCGTTATTGAAAATGGTCGGGACATAGACTAACTCGACATCCTTGGCCATTTTTTTCTCCCATGCGGTCAACGCTGGGTGCATCTTGAAACAGTGTGAACAACCGTAGAAGAAAAATTCCAACACCTCAATTTTGCTGCCTACACGCGTCGGCTGCGCCGTATTGAGCACTTTGTAATCCTTGCCCAGTTCAGGCTCGGCAAAAATTTGGTTAACGCATAACAAAGCTAAAACCACAAAAATCTGTTTGATGAATTTCATATCTACCTCCATGCAAAGTTAGGACTGCCAATAAAGAAATAATTATGCGACTCTCTACTCTTCGTTTGTTATGCATTCTGTATGCTGCCTAACAAATAAAATCCAATACGGTTTCATGCAAATAATAAAACGTTCGGACTAAAAGGTAAATTTAAACACTGCAATCGTTCAATGCATGAATAAACATCTGCTTCTCTATCCAGCAAGTATACGTCTTCACCTATTTCGCAAGCATTGGAGTGGCACTCACCCCATTTTGCCTCAACACTGCCAATGCGTTACTCATTTCTTCTCTGCCCTTATAGGGCCCGACGTGCACGCGATGCCACAGCCCTTTATCAGGAATGGTCACGATTTGCACACTGGCTTCTATGCCGAGCATAGCCAACTTGGCTTTTAATTTATCTGCATCATCCGCATTGGAAAACGAACCTGCCTGTAAAAAGTAAGTTTCTTTCGCAATCGCATTGCCCGCAGACTGAACAGGTGCAGACTTATTCTCTGTCGTTGCCATATTGTCGCTGCTTTTTTGCATAAGTACCGTTGCATCTTGTTTGTCGGTTAACACCTTGTAAAATTCAAAGCGCGGTTTCCCTTCATCCACGCCTGATGCAGCCGCTGAAGAAGTTAGTTCCTGAGCGGTTTTTGATGTAGATACGGGAAACGGCTTTTCAGAGTCCGCAGCAAGCTTAGTCGTTTCATGCGGTACATTATTTACGAACGAGCTGGGAGTCTTTAAAATGTACCATGCTACCCCGCCAGCAATAACCAGCCCCACTACAATACCGACCAAAATGCCAGTCAGTAGCGAACTACCTTGACGCGGTGTCGCGGATCGAGAGTTATTGTTTTTGTTCATGTAATCAATCTTTAAAAAATTTAATTCATTCTCATGAAGTTCGTCGCGCAACCCAATAGAATCGCCAACTCCACATTTTGTTTCGACCTCGCGAATTTTCCTCTCGCAGTAGAAAAACCCCAGCCTACATTTTTTCCGGTGCGGAAACTCCCAACAATACCAAGCCGTTGCGCATTACCTGTGCCACCGCAGCAATCAACGCCAACCGCGCCTGCTTTATGCCTTCCTCCTCAACCAGGAAGCGTGAAGCATTATAATAGCTGTGAAAATCAGCGGCCAAATCTTTCAAGTAGAACGCGATCAGGTGCGGTGCCAAATCTTCCGCAGCGCTTTCGATCACCTGCGGATAGTCAATCAGGCGTTGCAACAAGACGCGCTCGTAGTCACTCTCCAGCGCACTCATATCGGCTTGGCGTAGCGTCGCAGCATCCCCGCCCCACTGCCCCAACACGCTACAAATTCGCGCATGGGCATACTGAATATAATACACAGGGTTTTCATTGTTCTGCGATTTCGCCAGATCAATATCGAACACCAGTTGAGAATCGGGATGGCGCGCCGCGAGGAAGAAGCGCGTAGCATCGCAGCCCACTTCATCAATCAAGTCACGCAGGGTGACGTAGCTGCCCGCGCGTTTGGATATTTTCACCTCTTCGCCATTGCGCAGCACCGTCACCATCTGGTGCAGCACATAATCCGGCCAACCTTGCGGAATGCCAATACCCAAAGCTTGCAACCCTGCGCGCACACGTGTGATGGTACTGTGATGATCCGCACCCTGTTCATTAATGACGCGAGTAAAACCGCGTCGCCATTTATCCAGATGATAGGCCACGTCTGGTACGAAATAGGTATAGCTGCCATCACTCTTACGCATGACGCGGTCTTTGTCATCACCAAAATCTGTCGTGCGCAGCCATAGTGCATTGTCCTGCTCATACGTATGGCCGCTGGCAATAAGCTTGCTGACAACTTCCTCTACTTTACCCTCGATGTAGAGTGCGGACTCCAACGAATACACATCGAAATTTACTCCGAAGGCGCGCAAGTCTAGATCCTGTTCGCTGCGCAGATAAGCTACCGCAAAATGGCGGATGGCAGTGACATCATTCACATCACCTGATGCCCGCACGTGCTGATCGTCGGCTTCCACCGCTTCTTGCGCCAGATACG
>JANMWF010000303.1:0-3415 GCA_031393845.1 Nitrosomonadales bacterium
TGGCGTTAAAATGGCTCAGCACAAACAGCTCGGAAACAACCTCAAGGGGGAATCCCTGGCGGCCGCCGCGGTTATCAATCAGCAGATCTGTGAAGTAGTCGTCAATTTCCGGTGAACACCATAACTCGATGATACGGTTAAACACGCGTAGAAACTGTTGTTCCAAGTTTTTCGGGTAGAGATCAGTCCTACCGTTCAGCATCTGTAATAGTTTTTCGTTCATTGAAATTTAGTCTATGTTTGACCAGATAAATTACGGATTTAGCCCTGGCTGGCTGCTAAAAAACACTTATGCATTTCTTTTGCCCGCACATACGAGAGAATTTTTAGGCAGTTTTTCTATTTTTAGCTCCATAAGAAACTTGTTTTCGGGGAATTCCCCATTTACCACTTTTTGGGCGGATTTCTGATCTGCTACGCCAATAATCCTTTCATTCTGACCAAGTTGTAAATAGCTGCTGTGAACAAAAATAGCTGGTTCACTAGCATTTTGCCACGATGCCGCAATTTACGCATCAGGCCGATGCCTTTCATCCAACCAAAGCATTCTTCGATCTGTTAGCGCTCCCCGATGCTGACTTCATAGCCATTATGGCGACCGTTGTGTTTTGCCAATGCCGATTTCTGCATCATCAGTCGTTTTGCCACCGCTTCAGCACTCAATCCTTCCTTAACTAATTCTTCCCTTGCAGGGCGCGCCAAAAAAAAGCGGCTTGCGCCGCCTTCTAGAGCTTAATTCATTCGAATTTAGTCGCGTTCACCACTAAAAACCATTAGCAGGCTTAGCAGGTTGACGAAAATATTGTAAATATTCAAGTACAGCGACATGGTTGCCATTACATAGTTAGTCTCGCCGCCATGTATGATCTGGCTGATATCGTAAAGAATGTAAGCCGAGAAAAGAAGTACAGCAATAGCTGAGATGGTCAGCGACAAAGCTGGAATGGCAAAAAAGATATTGGCCAGTGAAGCGACTACCAGCAGGATCAAGCCAATGAACAGGAATTTTCCCATAAAGCTGAAATCTTTTTTGGTAACAGTAGCGATGGTCGCCAAGCTAAAGAAAATCAGTCCGGTTCCACCAGCAGCCATGCCCACAAGTTGGGCGCCATTTCGCAGATGAAGTGCATGTTGCAGAATTGGCCCAAGAAAAACACCCGCGACAAAAGTGAAGCCCAGCAGCATTGCGATGCCCCACACGCTGTTGCGCAACGCAGAGACAGCGAACAGCATACCCATCATCACGGCGAACATCAGCAGCGGAGCCATGATGGGATTCTGTGCCATGAACGAGAAGTTAGTGGATGCGCCGATAAATGCGCCCATGATGGTAGGAGCCATGGTGAGAGCCAGCATCATGTAAGTGTTGCGCAGGACTTTGTTTTGTATTAGCCCTAACGTACCTGGCTGCGAAATGGTTTGGTATTGCATGGTATTTTCTCCAGAGGATGTGTTAACAACATGCGTAAGAGTATCGAAGCAGGGCGAAAGTTGCAATGGTTGTGTTAATTAATGTGTAATAGTTGAAAAGTGACTTTAAATTAGTAAGGGATTTCAGGTATCATGCGCCCACTTTAGGTGTACGCAACTTCAACATGATTTGTTTAGTTATGCTGTAACACAGTCGTATGCCTAGTGATGTATTCAAACTTGGAAGCTTGGGTGAGTGGTTTAAACCAGCAGTCTTGAAAACTGCCGAACAGCAATGTTCCGTGAGTTCGAATCTCACAGCTTCCGCCAAGACACGTTATCACCCCATTTCAAATAATCTATCAAACCCGTATGGCGTATAGCTCTGGCGGGTTTTTTAACGTCTAAACGGTATCAGTCAGTTTCAGCGAAGCTCTATTTTTTGCTGGTACATTTGTTGGTACATTCTGGTCTTTGGTGGGGGAGAGGCGAGAGGTGAGCATAATCGCTTGCAATAGCTATAGCACGGGCGAGTATAGCGCAGCATTGTTATATACCGCGTTGCTGTGTGGCAACGGGCACAAGACGCATTGTGCGATTGGTGATCTAGCTATTACGCTGCAAGCGATTCAGTACCTTGGCTATTTCCAGCAAGGTGCGTTGGTTGTCTGCCGTCAGGGTGCGGAAATGCTGAAGTGCTGGTGGAACTGGATTACACGGTCACTTTGTGGGCTTACCGCCTAACTCGACTGCGAAATCGAACATAGCTTGGCGTTCCTTTTCCTTCGCCGAGGAGTAGATGCGCATGATTTCGGCAAGTCTATCGTCGTCGCAAAAGAAGTAGGCGACAGGCACATTCAAGAATCTAGCAATACTTTCAATGACTGGGAAAGGTGGCTCGTGTACGCCATTCTCGTATCGGCTCATTCGCGCACTGCTACACCCTTCGTCCAACCCAATCATCACACCAAGCCGGTCTTGCGCGATGCCAGAGCGCAGCCGGGCCTCACGAAGGCGGCGACTAAAGACGGATTTGGCAGGAGGCTGTTTAGGCATCCTGCGATGTTCGTAGATTGTTTTCGCTTATACTCTACGAATATCGTAGATTTGTGTGGGGCGTAGATAATGGCTGAGCGTATTACTGAAAATCTAGTTAGAGACCAGTTGAGGAAACTTGGTTACTACGATCAAGATAACGGCATATCCGTTGAGGAGCAGAAGTCTGAGATTGCCAGGATAAAAACTCTTCTTTCCAAAGCAAGTAAAAACGAAAAAGGAAACAAGGGATACCCTGAGTTCATTATTTCCAACACCAAAGACACAAATTTCTTAATTGTTTTTGAGTGCAAGCCGGACGCAAAAAAACACGAGAGTCATAATCGCGATAAGACAGTAAATTTTGCTGTTGATGGCGTGTTGCATTATGCAAAGCACCTGTCAAAACAATATACCGTCCTTGCGGTCGCTGTCAGCGGTACAACAAAGAGTGCGCTTAAGATTTCAAACTTTCTCTGTCCTTGCGGCTCGACCAGTTATAAGAATTTAGTCAACGAATCTGGCGCAAGCGTTGACACGTTGATTTCATTTGATGACTATTATCGTTTAGCATCCTTCGATCCAGAGGTAGAAAAGAAACGACATACAGACCTGCTCGCTTTTTCCCGTGAGCTACATGAGTTGATCTGGGCGAAAGCCAAGGTGTCTGAGGAAGACAAACCGTTACTTGTTAGCGGAACGCTCATTGCGCTGATGAACGATGCGTTTATGAAAACCTTTAATTCGCTTTCGCCAGAGGATATTCAAGATGCATGGATGGGTGCAATCAAGAAGGAGTTGGATAAAGCCGACATTCCTCAAGGCAAAAAAGATACGATGTTGCAGCCTTACTCAACCATCGCGGTACACCCCAATCTAGCCAGACCTGACTCTAAGCTGGCAAAGGAATATCCTGACGGTGTATTCAAGGAGATTATCTCCAGAGTCAATAAAAACGTTTGGCCGTTCA
>JANMWF010000078.1:0-5358 GCA_031393845.1 Nitrosomonadales bacterium
GCATCGGCTTTGTCATGCGAGACAGCGGCATGGATCAGAAGGATATCGCGCTTGGTGTGCCCGGCCAGGCTGGCATCGATACCATAGGCTGCACCAAGTTCGCCACGCACCTTGCGGAACAGCCTTGACTGGGCATTGCCGCCAAAGACCTCCAGGCCCAGCGCCGATTTCAGCCGGTTGCGGTCCGAATCAATGCTGGTCGGCGCCAGTTCCAGCAGCACAGTCTGCGCTTGTTCGGACTGAATCAGGATTGTCCTGGGCGCGGGTTGGAAGAAGGCGAGGCTGTTGCTCGCCTTGCCCGCTTTGGTGCAAACAGGCTGATCGAGGCCACGCCTCGTCCTGTCTGGCTGAAATTCCTCGACCAATTCAGAAATTTGCTGGTGATTGTGCTGTTATTCGCCGCCGCTCTGGCCTGGGCGATCAGCAACATCAAGGACGCAGTGGTGATTCTGGTCGTGGTGTTGTTCAACGCCAGCCTGGGGTTTTATCAGGAGTACCGGGCAGAACAAACGCTGGCAGCGCTAAAGGGCATGCTGGCGGCGCATGCACGAGTGCGACGCAACGCACGCATTGAAGAAATAGATGCCGTACAGTTAGTGCCCGGCGATATCGTGCTACTCGAAGCGGGCGATTGCATTCCCGCCGATGGCCGCCTGCTGGCCGCGCATAGTCTCGAAATCGAGGAAGCAGCGCTGACCGGCGAATCCCATGCTGTCGGCAAGTCGGTAGCGGCGTTGGACAAGGTCGAACTACCCTTGGGCGACCGCGTCAACCTGCTCTATATGAACACGGTGGTGACGCGTGGCCGCGCCGAAATGCTGGTGACCGCCACCGGCATGGCCACTGAAATGGGCAAGCTCGCCGGCATGATCGCCAGCGCCGGGGAATCGGAAACCCCGCTTCAAAAACAGCTCGACACGCTGGGGAAAAAACTGGCGGTGATTGCGAGCGTCGTGGTGACTGTCATCTTTGCGTTCGATTATGCGCGCGGCCTACCCTGGACTGAGGCCGCGATGACTGCGGTGGCGTTGGCCGTAGCTGCCATTCCCGAAGGTCTGCCGGCGGTGGTGACGGTGACGTTGTCCATCGGCATGTGGCGCATGGCGCAGAATCAGGCCATCCTCAAGAAACTCGCCGCGGTGGAAACCCTGGGCTCCACTACGGTGATCTGCTCGGACAAGACCGGTACCCTCACTCTGAACCAGATGACCGCGCGCGCCGGCTGGTTTGCCGGGCGGCGTTTTTTGGTCAGCGGCGAGGGCTATGCGTCGGATGGCAGGATTGCTTTTGAGAGTGATAGCGATCTTCGTTCCTTCTTGCTGCCGATGACACTCTGCACCGATTCGCGCGTGCGCGACGGACAGCTAATCGGTGACCCCACCGAGGGCGCGTTGTGGGTGCTGGCGCAGAAAGGCGGTCTCGACCCGGAGGCGGAGCAGGAAGAGCAACCGCGCATCGCCGAGATTCCTTTCGACTCTGCCCACAAATTCATGGCGACTTTTCACCATGCCGACGCAACGGTAGAGATGTTCATCAAGGGCGCACCCGACGTGCTGCTGGCGCGCTCTACCCATAGTTTGACGGAGGATGGCGAACATCACTTGGACGCGGCGACGCGTGCTGCCATCGAGGCCGAGAACGAGCATTTTGCTGCTCAGGCACTGCGTGTGCTGGCAGTGGCACGCAAGATCATCCCCAGCGCCGATTTCGACCCGGCGGGCGATCTGTGGGCATGGGCAGAGGGTTGGACTTTCCTTGGCTTGGCTGGACTCATGGATCCGCCACGGCCCGAGGCGAAGGCCGCCATTGCCTGCTGTGCCGGAGCCGGCATCCAAGTCAAGATGATCACCGGCGACCACAAAGTGACCGCCGCCGCCATCGCCCGCGAGTTGGGGCTGGCTGGCGAGGTGATCGAAGGCCGTGAGCTCGAAGCCATGAGCGAGGCCGAACTGTCCCGCCGCATTGACGGCATTTCCGTGTTTGCCCGCGTCGCCCCCGAGCATAAGGTGAAAATCGTCAGGGCGCTCAAAGACGACGGCCACGTCGTCGCGATGACCGGTGACGGCGTGAACGATGCGCCCGCCCTGAAGGCCGCCGACATCGGCGTGGCGATGGGCATCACCGGCACGGCAGTTACCAAGGAGGCGGCCGTCATGGTGCTGATAGACGACAATTTCGCCACCATCGTCAAAGCTGTGGAAGAAGGCCGCGTAATCTATGAAAACATCGTCAAATTTGTGCGCTTCCAGCTCTCCACCAATATCGGCGCCATCTTCACCGTGCTCGTCGCCACGCTGTTGGGACTGCCCACACCCTTCACCGCGATCCAATTGCTGTGGATCAACATTATCATGGACGGCCCACCCGCAATGACGCTGGGGGTGGAACCGCCACGCGTCGGTATCATGCTCGAGTATCCGCGCCACCGAGCAGCGCAGATACTCACTGGTCCGCGCTTCGCCAAGCTGGTACTGCATGGGGTCATAATGGCTGCTGGAACGCTTTATCTGTTCTGGCACGGCCTGGAAGCGCATGGTAAAACTTATGCCCTGACCCTGGCCTTCACCACTTTCGTGTTGTTCCAGTTCTTCAACGTGTTCAATGCGCGGGCCGAAAACGGCAGTGCTTTCAACGCTCATTTCTTTCGTAATGGCAAGCTGTGGCTGGCGCTCACGTGCGTTCTGGTACTACAAGTCCTTGTAGTACATTGGCCGTCGGCACAAGGCGTGTTCGGTACGGCTGCACTTGAGCTGGTCGATTGGCTCAAAGCCGTTGCCGTGGCTTCCAGTGTGCTGCTGATTGACGAAGCCCGCAAGGCAGCATCGCACCTATTTCAGAAGCGGCAGTAATAAATAGTTTGCTTCACTTGGTTTGGCGAGACAGCGGAACCCGCCGCGCGCGGCATCATGCGCCGGCCGCCGCGCCCGCTCCAGAAAAGCCTATTTACGCGCGGCATGTGGCAACACATGCTCTGGGTCGGGTTACTGGTGGGCGAGCTGTGCTTGCTGACACAGACTTGGGCATTACATAGCGGATCAGCGCACTAACAGACCAGGGTGTTCACTGTCCTAGCCCTCTCCCAAATGGGACACGTGCTTGCCATTCACACCGAAAAAGAGTCGCTGTTCAGCATCGGCGTGTTTTCCAATCAACCATTGATTTTCGCCGTGCTGCTGACTTTCATGCTGCAAATGGCAACGATCTACGTGCACTCGCTCAATCCGATTTTCAAAATACAACTCCTGAGCATGGGCAAACTTGTGCTTTGCCTCGCTTTATCCAGCGTGGGGTTCTTTGCCGTTGAAATCGAGAAATAGCTGGTACGGCGGGGATTGATCTACCGCACGAACTAAGTGTTATTACACGTGAGTTGCAATCAGCCCAAGGTATGTTAGAAAAACAGCCAGCGATTTCTCGCATATTCCGCCGTCATATGGAGATACATACTCGCATGCAGGCGAGATGGCCGCGTTTCCACTTGAAATAGATACAGCTACACTCTAGCTACCTGCACATTCTATTGTGTGAAACGTGCATTGCGTGACGCGGCTATAATGCCGACTATCCATTTTTCTCACACCATAATGCGCCCTCGTCCTGCTTCCTCTACCCCTGCGCCTCGTGGCGATTGGAATATCATTCGCATCCTTCTGCCGTACCTGTTGGAATTCAAGGGACGTGTTGTGCTGGCGTTGCTGCTGCTGGTGCTGGCCAAACTGGCTAACGTGACGGTACCACTGTTGCTCAAAGAAATCGTGGATGCTCTGGATAAGCCAAAAACAATATTGTTAGTGCCGGTGTCACTCGTGGTTGGTTATGGTTTGTTGCGCCTCTTCAGCACACTGTTTGGCGAGTTGCGCGACGCGGTATTTGCCAAAGTAACCCAGCGTGCCATACGGCGCGTAGCACTCAAACTGTTCGTTCATTTGCATAGCTTAAGTCTGCGCTTTCATCTGGAGCGGCAGACTGGTGGCGTATCGCGTGATATTGAGCGTGGTACGAAAGGAATCAGCTTTTTACTCAATTTTATGCTGTTCAGCATTCTGCCAACGCTGCTGGAAATCGGCCTGGTTGCAGGAATCCTGTTTTATAAATATAACGCGTGGTTCGCGGTTATCACTTTCATCACGCTGATTGTGTACATCGTCTTTACCTTATTCATTACCGAGTGGCGCATGGTATTTCGCCGTACCATGAATGATATGGATTCAAAGGCAAATACACGCGCCATAGACAGTCTGCTTAACTATGAAACGGTAAAATATTTTGGCAACGAAGACTATGAAGCGCGACGCTACGATGAACACATGAGCAAGTGGGAAACATCGGCGGTGCAGAATCAAACTTCGCTGGCAACGTTGAATGCCGGGCAGAGCGCTATTATTGCCATCGGCATGACCGCGTTGATGCTGCTGGCATCGAACGGCGTGGTAAAAGGAGAGCTGACCATCGGCGACTTGGTTCTAATCAACGTCTTTATGTTGCAGCTTTATATGCCACTGCATTTTCTTGGTTTTGTCTACCGTGAGATCAAGCACTCTCTGGTGGACATGGAAAAAATGTTTCGCCTGCTCGATGAAAACCGTGAGATACAAGATGCGCCAGATGCGGTTGCGCTGAAGGTTGATCAAGCTTCAGTACATTTTGAGCAGGTGTGTTTTTCTTACGAACCAAAGCGACAGATTTTATTCGATATCAGTTTTGATATTCCGTCCGGGCATACGGTCGCCGTGGTGGGTTCAAGCGGAGCGGGAAAATCTACCTTGTCACGGTTGCTGTTCCGTTTTTATGATGTAAATTCAGGACGCATCCTGATAGACAATCAGGACATTCGCAAGGTGACACAGGCCAGTTTGCGCGCTGCGATTGGCATCGTGCCACAAGACACCGTACTGTTTAACGATAGCATTTATTACAATATAGCGTATGGCCGCCCTGAAGCCTCGCGTGAAGAAATTTTGCATGCGGCGCAGTCGGCCCATATTCACGCTTTTATAACATCGTTACCGGATGGCTACGACACCATGGTAGGCGAGCGTGGATTGAAGTTGTCTGGTGGAGAGAAGCAGCGTGTGGCGATAGCGCGCGCTATCCTCAAAAATCCTGCCATCCTGATTTTTGACGAGGCGACTTCGGCGCTGGATTCAAAATCCGAGAAGGTAATTCAGCATGAATTACGCAACGTTGCATATAATCGAACCACACTGGTTATCGCTCATCGTCTGTCCACCATCGTCGACTCACACCAGATATTGGTAATGGATGGTGGGCGCATTATTGAGCGTGGTACGCACCGCGAGTTGCTGGCGAAACAGGGCGCATATGCGCAAATGTGGGCTCTACAGCAGCAAGAAGAAG
>JANMWF010000113.1:0-1540 GCA_031393845.1 Nitrosomonadales bacterium
TGCAGACGCTTGGGAACTTCCTTGGTGGCATCAAGGATAAATGTATAACTGCCCGGTGTATTGTTCTTTAGCAATCGAAATTGCACATTATCCACTCGCGCATAGCGGGCTAGCTCGGACAAATCGCGGCAAACCATCGTCATATGATGTTTATCATCCACGCCGCGAATTTGGCGAATGCGTGCCACTGCTTCCTTGTCACCCAGATGACAACCCAAGGCGTAGCAGGAATCAGTAGGGTAAGCAATTACCGCACCATTGCGCACTAAATCGGCGGCCTGTTTAATCAGTCGCGGCTGTGGATTTGTTGGGTGAATAGTGAAAAATTGTGACATGGTTAGCGGTTAATTCTTTCTGCTTCTACTTGTTCCGCCCCTGAAGAGGTGAGCAGAGTTTCTGAAGATGAAGATGGATCAGCTTCCCACGCCAGCCACACGGGACGGCAATCCAATGGAAAATCGGGCAAACGGCCTAAATCCCGATAGCTTTCACCTGGCCCATGAAAATCTGAACCACACGAAGCCAGCAAATTAAATTCATTAGCATAACGGGCAAACTCGGCATATTGCGCTGGTGTGTGGCTACCACACACAACCTCGATCCCCTGCCCGCCCAAGTCGATAAATTCACGCAGCAATTCGCGTAAGGTCTTCTGTCCCATACCTTTGCGAGCCACAGTATAGCGACCCGGATGTGCCAATACAGCGACACCACCACTGCCGCATATCCAGCTGACTGCGTCCGGCAACGAAGCCCACTGGTGTGCCACATATCCAGGTTTATCCTTGACCAGATAATTTTTGAACACGCTACGTACATCCTTGCAGTAGCCACTCTCGACCAAAAATCGAGCAAAGTGTGTGCGTCCAATAATGCCTTGGTTATCCGCATATTGATAAGCGCCTGCCAGCGCCCCGCTAATGCCGCTCCTGGCCAGTGACTCAGCCATCAGCTCCGCACGTGCCCCACGCCCGCTACGAATTGTTTGCAAACCTTCCGTCAGCGGTTTATATGCCGGATCAATACGTAAACCAATAATATGCAGGGTGTAGCTGCGCCAAGTTACTGAAATTTCCACTCCATTGATAAATTGCATACCGTGCTGTGCAGCGGTAGCTGCTGCCTCAGCCAAGCCGGAGATATCGTCATGGTCAGTCAACGCAAGAAACTTCACTCCCCGCTCAGCCGCACGCGCAACCAAATTAGTAGGCGATAGCAATCCGTCTGAAACAGTTGAATGACAATGCAGGTCGTAATCTAACATTTGTTACCCTAAATAAATCTCGCCTTGCCGCACAGATGAATATCCATTAAATAGGCTAATAGGCGAATTGCAATACTAATCTGGACTTTCATTTCCTGTATAAATCTTTTCTGCACGATGAACAAAGGCATCCACAAAATTATTGGCGATGAAATGAAAAATGGGACCGAACACTTTTTCCAGTAACTTATTGGAAAATTCATAATGCAACTTAAACTCTATTTTACAGGCAGATTCGGAAAGAGGTATAAAATGCCAATCACCGTCAAGGTGCTT
>JANMWF010000124.1:0-3379 GCA_031393845.1 Nitrosomonadales bacterium
TGTGGCTAACGGGTCGCCGATCACCGGGATGGTAGAAATGCCGATTAGTCCGATTACGCCGATCGCTGCCAGAACCACCCACAGTATCGGACTTTTTTTGAACAACCAGTACCCCTGCTTTATCCATAGCCAGCCATTGGCGATGTTTACTTTTCGTGCCTCCATTGTTGCCTCGCTATAGCCAAATAACATTACTGTTCGCGGCGATATGCCGTTGCAGAATGTATTTAAATTGATCCGGATTGTGTGCATGTATCAGCTCATTATCACGTGGCAAGTGCATATCGTACAGGCGCGATAGCCAGAAACGCAGTGCTGCTGCACGTAAGGCAATTGGCCAGGCAATATGTTCTTCCTTTTGCATTGGCCGCACCGCATGGTAGGCCTGCAACAGGGCTTGAGCGCGCGCTTCGTCCAGAATACTGTCTGCGCCCATGCACCAGTCATTCACGGTGATGGCCACATCGTACAAGAGGCTGTCGTTACAGGCGAAATAGAAATCGATCAGGCCGCCGATGCGCGCATTGTCAAACAGTACGTTGTCGCGGAATAGGTCGGCGTGGATCACACCTTGCGGCAGCGCGGCAAGCGTGTGTTTCCCGTGGAATGCAACTTCGCTTTCCAGTAGCGCTGCGTCCTGCGGTGATAGAAACGGTGTTATCTGTTGCGCGGCACGCGCACGCCAAATTGCATCATGTGCGTTGGGCATGGTTTCCGCAAAGCTCTGTGCTGCATGGTGTAATCGGCCCAGCATTCCGCCGATAGCGGCACAGTGGATCACTTCTGGATGCAACAACGACTTGCCTGACAAGCGACTGACAATGCACGCGGGCTTGCCATTCAGCTCGCCCAGGAATTGGTTATGCCGATTGGCCACTGGGCTGGGGCAAGGAATGCCGTGGTGGGCCAAATGAGACATCAGATTGAGGTAGAAGGGCAGCTCGCTGGCAGCAAGTTTTTCGAACAGCGTCAGCACGAAGCGGCCATTGCTGGTAGTGACAAAGTAGTTGGTGTTCTCGATACCCGAGGCAACTCCTTGCAATTCCAGCAATTGGCCTAGCGAATAATCGTCCAGCCAAGAGATAAGTTCTGGTTCAGTGACACGGGTAAAAACTGCCATATTTCGGAACTCGTATCAGAATCTATGGATAATCCAGCGTGGTGGGCGAAAACCTGGATCCAGATTTTGATAATGTGAAAATTTGCCATCGCCAAGATCATCTACCAAGTAATAGGGTAACCCAACTTTCGGGGTAATCTTGATCATATAAAGCTTTCCGCCAGAACGGTATTCTTCCACGGTCTGTTCAGCTTGCTTGGTGATGGTAACTTCCTGTCCCAGAGCAGGATCCTGCGTGCGGTCATCGATGGGCAATTCGGACGATGGGAGTGGCGACGGCAACAAATTGGCCTCATGGACGGTCGCATCAAGCCGGGGCGGTGGCGGCAACGGCTGCAGGCCGGGTAGCTGTCTCGGTGCGGCGGATACCGTGCTGAACAGGCAGCTCAGGAATAAGGTAATAATCAGGCGCATCACATTCCTTCGGAGATTTTCTATGGCCTCATTCTAGCCGATAAGCAAGGAAAAGACTTCTTAAAACGTCCCATTCTTTGTGCTTGTTCCTTCATCCTTGCGCCCATCACAGGTACAGCTGCATTTCACGTTCAGCTTCAGAAAGCTCAAAGCCGCGGGTTTCATAATGATTGAAAATGGCGCTTACTATCTCTTCTGCATTATCGATCACCTGAATCAACTCCATGTCCTGCGGATTAATCATGCCTTCGGCAATCAGTGTTTGCCGGAACCAATCCAGTATGCCGCGCCAAAATTCACTACCCACCAGAATGATGGGAATGCGTCGTGTCTTGCCGGTCTGCACCAGAGTGAGCGCTTCCATCAGTTCGTCAAGCGTACCGAAGCCGCCAGGCATGACCACATAGGCACTGGCAAATTTAACGAACATGACCTTGCGCACAAAAAAGTGATGGAAAGTCTGACTGATATCTTGATAAAGATTGTTGTGCTGCTCGTGCGGTAATTGGATGTTCAGCCCTACACTGGGCGACTTGCCATAGAACGCGCCCTTGTTAGCCGCTTCCATAATGCCAGGCCCACCGCCCGAAATAACGGAAAAACCCGCGTCGGATAGCAACCGTGCAATTTCTTCAGCTTTTTTATAATAGGGATGAGTCGGCTTGGTGCGTGCGCTACCAAAAATGCTGACGGCCGGCTGGATGATATTCAGTCGGTCAGTGGCAGATACGAATTCTGACATAATGCCGAACACACGCCATGCCTCTTTTGAATTCCATACGTCCGGCAATTTCGAAGAAGGCAGTTTGGACTGATTGCTCATGATTGAAGAACCCTTTTACAAAAAATGAAAACATTACTACTGGTTGATGGCTCCTCTTATCTTTATCGCGCATTCCATGCAATGCCTGACTTGCGCAGCCCGCATGGTGAGCCAACCGGGGCGATCTACGGCGTGCTTAACATGTTACGCCGCCTGCGCGCCGATTACCCGGCGGATTATAGCGCCTGCGTATTCGACGCCAAAGGCAAAACCTTCCGCGATGACTTATATGCCGACTACAAAGCGCATCGCCTTGCCATGCCAGAGCCTCTTGCCGCGCAAATTGCACCGCTGCATCAGCTTATTGCCGCCTCCGGCTGGAATATCCTGATGATAGCCGGAGTGGAGGCGGACGATGTGATTGGTACGCTGGCACAGCAGGCAACAGTGGGTGGCGCACGCTGCATTATCTCCACAGGCGATAAAGACCTTACGCAACTAGTAAACAGCCAAGTGCAACTGGTTAACACCATGAGCAATGAAACGCTGGACGAAGCGGGTGTGCTGGCTAAATTCGGTTTGCCGCCGGAACGCATCGTCGATTACCTTACCCTGACCGGCGACACGGTAGATAACGTGCCGGGTGTACCTAAGGTAGGGCCCAAAACTGCTGTCAAATGGCTAAGGCAATATGGCACGCTGGATAATTTAATGGCACATGCACACGAAATTTCCGGGGTGGTGGGGGACAACCTGCGCAACGCGCTGGATTGGTTGCCGCGAGGCCGCGTGCTAATTACCGTAAAGTGCGACGTTGAATTGCCCGTACACTTTGATGAGCTGGTGGCGCCACCTCATGACAACGCGCAACTTCGCAGCCTGTTTGAACGTTGTGGTTTCAAAAGTTGGCTACGCGAACTTTCTCCTGCCGCGCCTTCACCCTCAGCAAAAAAAGTTGGGGAAGAGGATGGGATGCGGCAAGCCAGCATGTTTGCTGAAGACCCGCTTATGCCTGCCCCGGTGCATTACGAAACGATTTTGACGGAAACGCAACTCGACACTTGGCTGGAAAAAATCCTGCA
>JANMWF010000177.1:0-6105 GCA_031393845.1 Nitrosomonadales bacterium
CCATTTGCAGCGCGTGAATCAGATGATCAAGCGGCTGGAAACTTTGCTGGTATTGCTTGACCCGAACGAAACCACGATGCGCAGTTTGGCTTTGCTGCGTGAATTAGTGCGTGAGGAGAATCGCAAGTACAGCGTGGGTGATGTATTTACTCGCGTCACTGATCTGGTGGCTTTGCAGGTGACAGAGAATGCAGGAAAAACTGGTGAACATTATGCTGCCGCGACGCGCGACGAGTATTTCAATATGTTGCGCTCATCCATGGGGGCGGGTTTCATAATCGGATTTATGGCGCTGATCAAAGCCGGGATTGGCAAGATGATGCTAGCGCCTTTTACCCAGGCTTTATTCATCAGCATGAATTATGCGTTTGGTTTTTTGCTGATACACGTCATGCATTTTACGGTTGCCACCAAGCAACCAGCAATGACCGCGGCGACGATTGCGGCCACGGTTGATCAGAATGCTGCACTGAACAATAAAGGCAAGGCTCCGCTTGATGGGGTAGTGCAACTCATCGCCATTGTATGGCGCACCCAGATGGTTTCAATTCTTGGCAATGTGATACTCGCGATTCCAACCGGTATGCTAATCGCAGTGATAGGATACATGGCCGGTGCGCCGGTGATGTCGGAGGAGAAAGCCTGGCATACATTGGACGATATCAATCCCTTCTACAGCTTGGCTCTGGTTCACGCCGCAATCGCCGGCGTATGTCTTTTTCTTGCCGGGTTGATCTCTGGGTATTACGACAACAAGTGTGCTTACACTCGAATTCCGGCTCGTTTAAAACAATTACACTGGTTGCGCAAATTGTTAGGCGAGCGCCGACTTGACCGTTTTGCGGCTTATATCGGTGACAATCTTGGTGCGTTAATGGGGAATTTTACGTTCGGCATCATGCTCGGTAGCATAGGGATGATAGGCTTCATGCTTGGCCTTCCTTTCATTGATATACGCCACGTCACGTTTTCGTCAGCCAACTTTGCTTTCGCGTTGGTTACGCTTGATTTCATGGTGAGTTGGCACGTGATAGCGATTTCTCTGTTGGGCATCGCGCTGATCGGGTTAGTCAATCTTGCGGTAAGCTTCGGCTTGGCGCTTTACGTCGCGATGAAGGCGCGTCAAGTTCGCTTCAATCGTATTGGCGAATTGCTGCTGATGCTGGCGGAGCGCTTTGTAAGCAACCCACGCGAATTTTTCTTTCCACCTAGGAGAGAAGCTGCACTAGAAAATTCGGCACCATGAACAAATAGCGGCGGGAATTAGCTGTCAATGGTATTGGCATGGATATAACTGGCCGGGCAAGCAAGATTCATATCCCATCCCAGCCAAGGGCATGGTTATCCTCAAAGATGCACTATGATTAATATTTTGATTGCCAACCCAGGATTATATGTTTAAAAATTTGACCATCAAAACGCGCTTGATTTTCACTCTTTCTTTCTTGGTAGCCTTTCTGCTAGGAATCGAAATGCTTGGTTTGTTTGGAATGAGCAAAGCGAATGACGGTCTCAAAACCGTTTATGAGGATCGCGTCATTCCGCTTGGACAATTGGAGCATATTGAATCGCTCTTGCATCAAAGCCGTCTTGCCATCGTGGCTGCCTTGGTGACACCTACACCCAAGGTCATTGACAACAACACTGCAACATTCGAAAAAAACGTCAAAGAGATCACCAAGACCTGGGAAGAGTACATGGCGACCTATCTGACTCCAGAGGAGGAAAAGTTGGCTGGTAAATTTTCCGAGGACCGAAAAAAATTCGTCACTGAGGGTCTAATGCCAGCAGTAGCTGCTTTGCGTACCAACGAAATCAAAGAAGCGAATCAAATTGTTGTGGAAAAGATACGTCCCCTCTATGAATTGGTTAAGGAGGACATCAGCTCACTCATTAATCTTCAAATAGATGTTACTAAACAGGAATATAGATACCAACAAGACCGCTACGCGACCATTCGCAATATTTTCATCGCCTTGATAATTATTGTCCTGGCACTGGCAGTATTGATCAGCGTCGCGTTCACCCGAGCAGTTTTCAGGCCGCTGGAGAAAGCAGTGGAGATTGCTCGTGGCGTTGCCGCAGGCGATTTTACGCAGCAAATCGAAGTTCGGTCGGCGGATGAAATCGGCCAACTAATGCAAGCCCTGAAAGAAATGAACGATAGTCTGGTGAAGATCGTCGGTCAGTTGCGCGACAGCGAAACGCATGTCCGCGCCATGCTGAATAACCTGATTGAGGGCATCATTACAATTAACGAATATGGTGCGATTGGAACCTTCAACTCCGCCGCCGAACGCATATTCGGCTACACCGAGGCCGAAGTAGTCGAAAAGAATGTTTCCATGCTCATGCCCTCCCCCTACCACGAAGCGCACGACGGTTATCTCGCCCACTACCTGCAGACCGGGGAGAAAAAAATCATCGGTATCGGCCGCGAGGTGGTGGGGCTGCGCAAGGACGGAACAACCTTCCCCATGGAGCTGGCAGTGATCGAAACGTGCCAAGGCGAACGCCGTATATTCACCGGATCCGTTCGCGACATCAGCGAGCGTAAACAGGCTGAGGAACAGAAGGCGCGTCTGATACACGAACTTGAAAGCACCCATGAAGAACTAAAAAACTTTGCTTATGTGGTATCTCATGACCTTAAGGCACCGTTGCGCGCCATCAGCGCATTGGCAGGTTGGCTTTCCCATGATTACTCGGACAAGTTTGATGAGGAGGGTAAAGAACATATGCGACTGCTTATTAAAAGGGTATACCGCATGGATAATCTTATTAATGGCATTTTGCAATACTCCCGCGTAGGCCAGGTGAAGGAGAAGATGATTGCGGTGGATCTTGACCAGCTAGTGCGGGAGGTGATCGATTTGCTTTCGCCACCGGCCCATATTGTGGTCAGTATTGAAAATACTTTACCGACCGTCATGGCAGAACCGACCCGCATTGAGCAGGTATTTCAAAACTTACTCTCCAATGCCATCAAATACATGGACAAACCCCAAGGCGAAATTCGCATCGCCTGCAGCTCAGAGGATAAGCAGTGGAAATTTATTATCGCCGACAATGGGCCAGGAATTGAGCTGCGACACTTTGAACGAATCTTCCACTTATTCCAGACCTTGGCGCCGCGGGACAGGGTGGAGGGTACTGGTGTCGGTCTTTCACTGGTGAAAAAAATTGTGGAAATGTATGGTGGTAAGATATGGTTGGAGTCTAAAGTCGGGGAGGGAAGCACGTTTTTCTTCACGCTACCCAAACTGTAACAGCAGCAAGTTCAAATTAAGGAAAAGAAAAGCATGAGGATTACCAACAAACCAATTCTTCTGGTGGAAGATGATCAAGTGGACACCATGACAGTTATCCGCGCTTTAAAAGATATTCACGTAACGAATCCGCTGGTACAGCAGGAAAACGGTGAAGATGCTCTGAATTATTTGCGCGATTCTAATAACGAGAAACCATGCATTATCTTGCTTGATCTGAATATGCCTATCATGAACGGGATCGAGTTTTTGCAGGTATTGAAGCATGATGACCAATTAAAAGGCATCCCGGTGGTTGTGTTGACCACGTCCGAAGAGCAACAGGACAAGGTGAACAGTTTCAATCTGGGAGTGGCTGGCTATATGGCCAAACCCGTGGATTACCGACAGTTCGTTGAAGTGATGCGTTCCATAGATACCTATTGGACCATCAGTGAGATGCCCTGATTTGGACGGACCACAGGAGGAATTTTGGAATTTGCACAACATGCTGATTTTTCTATGACAAAAACGCAGATTCGCATACTTATAATCGACGATGATCTCGTAGACCGTTTAGCCTGTCGCCGTGCTCTTGCACAATGCCCGGAGTACGAATATGTGCTAACAGAAGCCGAAACCGGACAAGAGGGTCTGCAATTTGCCCATGCGCAAAAGCCGGACTGTATTTTGCTTGATTACCACATGCCGGATATGAATGGTTTAGAGTTTTTGACTGAGCTGGCCGACGATATAGGTGAGATTCCAGTTCCCGTGATGATGCTGACCGGCGCTGACAGCGCCGCAGTCGCGGTGGAGGCCATGAGGCGTGGCGCACGGGATTACTTGGTCAAGGATGTAGACCGGCAATATCTCGAATTGTTGCCCACCGTCATCCAGCGCGTGTTGCGCGAACGGCAGATGCTGACGGAAAAGAAACTGACGGAAGACAAGCTGCTCCAAGCCGAGGCTAAATACCGCAGCCTGGTAGAGCAAATCCCGGCAATCACCTATGTCGTCGCACTGGACGAAGCCAATCGAGTTCTTTACATCAGCCCACAAATCCAGGTGCTGGATTTTTCTCCGGAACAATGGCTAGAAACTCCAGGAATCCATCTCGCCCAGATTCATCCAGAAGACCAGACGCGCGTGCTGTATGAACTGACAAAGAGCCGCGCCACCGGCGCTTCCCTGCGTTGCGAATATCGCCTTCTTTCCCGCAGCGGGACAGCTTTTTGGTTTCGCGATGAAGCAAGCGTAGTGCAGGATGAGTCGGGACGCTCGCTATTTCTACAGGGCATTCTGGTTGACATCACCGAAAGTAAACAGATAGAAGCTGAACTGTTGCGACACCGCTGGCGTCTTGAGGAACTGGTGGCAAAGCGCACCTATGAACTTGCGGAGGCGAATAAACATCTGTGCCAAGACATTGTTGAACGCAAGCGTATTCAAGCAGAACTGATAAACGCCAAGGCAGCAGCCGAAAAAGCCAATCTTGCGAAATCGAATTTTCTTTCCAGCATGAGCCATGAATTGCGCACCCCGCTCAATGCCATTCTTGGTTTTGCTCAGTTGTTAGAAATCGGTTCTCCTACGCCAACGCCCATTCAAATGGCAAGGCTTAAAGAGATTCTTCATGGAGGATGGTATTTGCTGGAGCTGATAAACGAAATTCTGGATCTCGCGACAATTGAGTCCGGTAATCTTGCCCTGAACCTAGAATCGGTATCTTTGGCTGAGGTCATATCCGAATGTCAGGCTATGATCGAACCTCAGGCACAGCAACATGGCATTAAGTTGATTTTTCCCAAGTTTGACAATCCTTTAACTATCAAGGCGGATCGGACTCGGTTAAAGCAGGCTTTGATCAACCTGCTATCCAACGCGATTAAATACAATCGTGAGCTGGGAACGGTCGAGGTGAAATGCGTCATGGGCACTTCAGAGTACGTTCGCATCAGCGTTCAGGATACGGGAGAGGGATTACCCCCAGAAAAATTGACACAACTTTTCCAGCCATTCAATCGTCTTGGTCAAGAGAATGGGATCGTCGAAGGGACTGGCATTGGTCTGGCGGTGACCAAGAAACTGGTCGAATTGATGGGAGGCTCAATCGGTGTGGATAGCACCGTTGGAGTGGGCAGCGTATTCTGGTTCGAACTAATCTCGGTTACGGAACCTCAGCTGGCCCGCGAAGGATGCAAATCTCAGGAACTGACTGCAAAAACCTATACTGACACCCGGCAGTACACCATGCTCTATTTCGAAGATAATCCGATCAATTCGTCATTAATAAAAGAGCTTATCGAGGAGGGTCGTCCAGATATACACTTGTTGATTGCGGGTAAAGGCAACCTGGGTATCGAGCTGGCACGTATTCATCTACCAGATGTGATTCTGATGGATGTCACCTTGCCTGATATGAACGGTATCGAAGCCATGGAGATTCTTCTCAAAGATCCGCTAACAGTGCACATCCCTATTGTTGCACTGAGCGCCGATGCCATGCCTCATCATATTTTGAAGTGGATGGAAGCAGGATTTTTCCGCTATATCTGCAAGCCCTTCGAGCTCAATGAATTTATGTGTGTGATCGACGAGGCACTGGAATTTCGGAAAAGCAGATTAGCCAATACGAGTAAAACAAAAGAAATTGAGGGCTAATTCCCCGATCGTAAGGTGAGAAACGCTAGCCAGCAGATCATATTCAAGTCTAGCTTATAGCAAGCGAGTTTCGTTTACTGTCTGACAGGAATCCTCCGATAGCTCATTTTGGCTCTTCACTTCAGCACCACAAATATCAAGGTAGATAAAGCAATGGCCAGTAAAACACACACATAGATCAAAATCTTGATTC
>JANMWF010000218.1:0-8757 GCA_031393845.1 Nitrosomonadales bacterium
CAAAAATGTTGTTAAACAGGCGCTTGTTCCGGTGTGATCCAGGCCCTAAATTTTATCAGGTGCATTCTTTGGTCGTTTAGTTTCATGGGCGATTTAAATGACGATTGAACACAGAAAACTATAATGGAGATTGGCTTTGATATTTCCCTGGGCCTTTCTCAATGTTCACTTTGGCTACTATTAGGAATTTAAATAATGGCGATTACATTAACTGAAAATGCAGCAAAACAGATCCAGACTCAACTCGCAAAGCGTGGTAAAGGCCTTGCTCTTCGCATCGGCGTCAAAAAAGTGGGCTGCTCCGGCTATGCATACACCTATGATTATGCAGATGCAGTGCTTGCAGAAGATCATATGTTCGAAGCGCATAACGTCAAGGTTGTGTTTAATGATTCGACCTTGTTATTTATTAACGGCTCACGTTTAGATTTCGTGACCGAAGGGCTTAAGCAAATGTTTAAGTTTGACAACCCCAATGTCGGCAGCATGTGCGGCTGTGGTGAGAGCTTCAACCTGTCAGGTGAGGCGGCAAAGTCCTTGGCTAAAAATGCATAGTAAAGACGTACTGTTTAATTGCCTCATGTAAGCCATGAGCAAGTAATCCATGGACAAGCTTTTTTCTTCGACATTGATGATTTCTCGGAGGTAACACAATGAGTGCCACGCTGCAAAACCTCGTTAACCAGCCATATAAGCATGGTTTTGTCACTAGCATCGAGTCTGATGTCGCGCCGAAGGGATTGAATGAAGATACCATCCGGATGATTTCGGCCAAGAAAAAAGAACCCGAGTGGCTGCTTGAGTTCAGGCTCAAATCCTACGCGGCTTGGCTCAAGATGGAAGAGCCTGCGTGGCCTAATGTTCATTATCCGAAAATCGATTTCCAGGCGATCAGCTATTACGCTGCGCCCAAGCAAAAACCGAAATTGAAAAGCATGGATGAGGTTGATCCTGAATTGTTACGCACGTTCGAGAAGCTTGGCGTGCCGCTACATGAGCGCATGGCGCTTGCTGGTGTTGCGGTTGATGTCATTTTTGACAGTGTATCGGTGGCGACTACTTACAAGCATAAACTTGCCGAGGTTGGCATCATTTTCTGTTCAATGTCAGAGGCTGTGCTTGAACATCCCGAGCTGGTGAAGAAATATCTCGGTACCGTGATACCGCCCAGTGATAATTTTTATGCCGCGCTCAACTCGGCGGTATTTACCGACGGCTCGTTCTGCTACATCCCCAAAGGCGTCAAATGCCCGATGGATTTATCGACCTATTTCCGCATCAACACGGAGGAATCAGGCCAATTCGAGCGTACGATGATCATTGCTGAGGAAGGATCTTCGGTTTCTTACCTTGAAGGCTGTACCGCGCCTGCGTTTAGCAGCAACCAACTGCATGCGGCGGTAGTGGAGCTCGTAGCACTCGATAACGCCGACATCAAATATTCAACAGTGCAAAATTGGTATGCGGGTGACGAAAACGGCATTGGTGGCATTTACAACTTTGTGACCAAGCGCGGCTTGGCCAAAGGCGTTAACTCGCGCATTTCGTGGACCCAAGTCGAAACCGGCTCGGCGATCACCTGGAAGTATCCTTCATGCGTGCTGCTTGGCGATAATTCGGTCGGTGAATTCTATTCCGTTGCGGTCACCAACCATTATCAGCAAGCCGATACAGGCACCAAAATGATACACATCGGAAAAAATACGCGCAGCACTATAGTCAGCAAAGGTATCTCGGCTGGCCACTCCAATAACAGTTATCGCGGATTGGTCAAGATTGCGCCGAGCGCCACGGGTGCACGCAATTATTCGCAATGTGATTCGATGTTGGTTGGCCACCAGTCCGGCGCCCATACCTTTCCCTATATCCAAGTAGCTAACAACAGCTCCCAAGTCGAGCACGAGGCATCGACCTCGAAGATCGGTGAGGATCAGCTGTTTTACTTCGCGCAGCGCGGCATCAACGCAGAGGCTGCAGTATCAATGATTATTAATGGATTCTGCAAAGACGTATTTCAACAATTACCAATGGAGTTTGCGGTCGAAGCAACCGCACTGCTCAGTTTCAAACTAGAAGGGAGTGTCGGATGATTTACCAAGACAGCAAGATTTTGCTCGAAGTGCGTGGACTATGCGCAACCGTAAATGGCACCGAAATTTTAAAAGGCTTGGACTTGACAGTGAGGAGTGGCGAAATACATGCCATTATGGGGCCGAACGGATCGGGCAAAAGCACGTTCTCCAAGATACTCGCAGGTCATTCAGCTTATGAAGTCACGGGCGGTACCGTAATGTTTGAAGGTCAGAACTTGCTCGAACTTGCCCCCGAAGAGCGCGCACGTGCCGGTGTATTTCTTGCTTTTCAGTATCCGATTGAGATACCCGGCGTCGGCAATAGCCAGTTTCTGCGCCTTACTTATAATACTGTTCAGACGCATCGTGGCAAAGAAGAGCTCGACCCGCTCGAGTTTGATGATTTTGTGCGCGAGAAGATGAAATTGCTCGAAATGAGTCCTGATTTTCTGGAGCGTAGCGTTAACGAAGGCTTCTCCGGTGGCGAAAAAAAGCGCAACGAAATTTTACAAATGGCGATGTTGGACCCACGACTGGCGATTCTGGATGAGACCGATTCCGGCCTCGACATTGACGCACTTAGGATCGTCGCCAACGGCGTCAACCAGCTTGCCAACAAAGATAATGCGATCGTGCTGGTAACGCACTATCAGCGTTTGCTGAACTATATCGTGCCTGATTACGTGCATGTGATGGAAGCAGGCCGCATCATCAAGACGGGTGGCAAGGAACTTGCACTTGAACTTGAATCACGTGGCTACGACTGGGTCGGAGCCGAGAACAAGGCTGCAGCGAGGGCGGCGGCATGAGTACACCCGGCACTATTAATGCGGGTTACCTGGAAAACCTGCTGGCAGGGCAGCCGTACTTGCCTGCAAGTCCGTTGGCATGGCTCAATGCACTGCGCGCGGAGGCGGTTGACCGCGTCGGTGTTCTGACGGTGCCCACCCTGCGCGACGAGGAATGGCGTTTTACCGATATTTCGCAGCTCACCAAGATGTCATTCCATCCGGTGCGCACAACCATCAGCCTCCAGGCCGCAGACATAGAGCGCTTTTATATTGAAGAAGCGACTACCCGACTGGTGTTCGTCGATGGTGTCTATGCTCCTCAGCTATCTAGTGGCATCACAGACAATGGCGTAGCGGTTGTCAATCTGGAAGCTGGATTTGCCGCGCATGCAGCAGCAATCGAGCCATATCTGGGTCGCCTCACAGAATTCCGCGACAATGTATTTGCTGCCCTTAATACTGCATTTCTGCATGACGCGGCATTGATCGTCGTGCCACGCGATATTTCAGTTGCGGTGCCGGTACATCTGCTATTCATTGCGACGCAAAAGGATGTCATAAGCTACCCGCGTTGCCTGTTGCTGGCCGAGTCCGGCAGCGCAGTGACAGTGATTGAGGATTACGTTTCATTGCAAGAAGATGCCTACTTCACCAATGCAGTGACCGAAATCGCGTTGATCGATAATGCGCGAGTCAACCATATCCGGGTGCAGCGTGAAGGCGCGAAGGCATTTCATATTGCAAACTGCGCGGTAACACTCGCACGTGCCAGTAATTATCAATCGGTGAGTGTCGCGTTTGGCGCTCGCATTTCGCGTTATAACCTGAATGTACAGTTAGCCGAGGAGGCCGAATGTGCGGTTGACGGGTTGGCGCTAATCTCAGGGCGTCAGTTGGCCGATACACACACCTGCATCGACCACGCGAAGCCGCACGCCGTGAGTCATCAGATGCACAAATGTATCGTCGGCGGCAGCGCTCATGCGGTATTCAACGGCAAAATCATGGTGCGCCAAGGTGCACAACGCACCGACTCCAGGCAGTCCAGCCGCAACCTGCTATTGACCAGTAAAGCCCACGTCGATACCAAGCCGCAACTTGAAATTTTTGCCGACGATGTAAAGTGTACACATGGCGCGACCATCGGCCAGCTTGACAACGAGGAAGTTTTTTATTTGCAGAGTCGCGGGTTGTCCGAAACAGCAGCGCGTAACATGCTGACTTATGCATTTGGGGCCGAAATCATCGAGCGTATACCCATTTCATCGCTCAAATTCCAGCTTGAACAAACCGTACTCGAACAGACCACAATTCAGTCATGAACGAAATCCAAACCGCATTAAAATCTCGATCGTCGTCCGCATTCGATGTTGAGCGTATTCGCGCTGATTTCCCAATCCTTAAGTTGACGGTCAATGACAAGCCGCTGGTATATCTTGACAACGCTGCCTCGAGCCAGATGCCTCAGCAAGTGATCGACCGCTTGGTGCGCTACCAGACGACGCAGCACGCCAATATTAATCGCGCGGTGCATCACTTGTCAGAGGTTGCAACCTCTGAATTTGAGGAGGCGCGCCGCAAGTTACAGCACTTCATTAATGCGAAGGAAGAGCGCGAAGTAATCTTCACCAGTGGTACAACCGATGCGATCAATCTGGTGATGCATGGCTATGGCCGTAAGTTTATTGGAGCCGGCGACGAAATCATCCTGACCACGCTTGAGCATCATTCAAACATTGTGCCGTGGCAGATGCTGGCTGAAGAAAAAGGTGCAAAGATTCGTGTGGTACCGATTAACGATGCGGGTGAGCTGCTCATAGACGAATATGAAAAACTTTTTAACGAGCGCACCAAATTTGTCGGCGTAATGCACGTCTCGAACGCGCTTGGCACGATCAACCCGATAAAGGAAATGATTGCGTTTGCACATGCGCGCGGAGTGCCGGTGCTGGTTGATGGTGCGCAGGCAACCCCGCACATGAAGGTTGACGTACAGGATATTGACTGCGACTTCTACGCATTTTCGGGCCATAAGCTGTGCGGACCGACCGGTATCGGCATTCTTTACGGCCGTGCTGCGCTGCTGGAAAATATGCAGCCATTCAAGGGCGGTGGCGACATGATTTTGTCGGTGACGTTCGAAAAAACCACCTACAACACAATTCCGCATAAATTCGAGGCTGGCACTCCGCCTATCGCGGCGGCAATTGGGCTTGGCGCTGCAGTTGATTACTTGTCGGAGATCGGTATGGATGCAATAGCCGCGCATGAACTCGCGCTGCTAGAGTATGCAACAGAGCAAATAAATTCTATGCCAGGCGTGCGGATTATTGGCACCGCCGAGCACAAGGCCGCAGTATTGTCTTTTGCAGTCGACGGTGTGCATCCCCATGACATCGGCACATTGCTCAATCAGGAAGGCATCGCTGTGCGTACTGGACATCATTGTGCACAGCCAGTTATGCAACGTTTGCATGTGCCGGCCACTTCGCGCGCATCGTTTGCGTTTTACAACAGCATGGATGAAGTCGATGCACTGATCGACGGCATCCGTACCGTACAGAAGATATTTACATAATGGCTAACTATAAATCTCTCTACCAAGAGGTGATCCTCGACCACAACAAAAAACCGCGTAATTACGGCACGATTGAATCCCCGAGCCATCATGCGGTGGGACACAATCCGCTGTGTGGTGATCACATCAGCGTGGATGTCGTTCTCGGTGATGAGCGTATCGACAACATTGCATTTCAGGGTGAGTCTTGCGCGATCTGCAAGGCATCGGCGTCGATGATGACGACTGCTATCAAGGGCAAGACGCGTGCGGAGGCGGAAACACTGATCCAGGAGTTTCTCGCTATGGCGACTGGCAAGATCTCTCATGACGCCTGTCCTAATATTGGTAGACTGGCGGTATTTGCTGGTGTGAGCGATTTGCCAACACGTGTCAAATGCGCAATTCTGCCATGGCATACCCTGAGTGGCGCGTTTAACGCAGTAGCAACTACCTCGACTGAGTCGGAGGATGATCCAATGCATGCCCCGATCGGTGATGCCTGAAAAAATTGTCGCACAAGTTACGACTAACGCGGTCATACATTTGTAAGCAGCACAGTCATCAGAGGAAGGCTTGGACAAGCGATTATTTATAGCACCCTATTGCTTACGGGATTGTCAAAGGCGTTAAAAATGAGGCCTTAATTTTTAAGGAATAGAAATGCCAAAAATTGCTGAAATTGAAGACACGCCCAATCCAAACGCAGTGAAGTTTATGCTTAAGGAGCCATTAACATGGGGATTGTCACACTCGTACGATAATGCCGAGGAGGCCAAGTCCGATACCCTTGCTTCCGCGCTGTTCGATATCGAGCATGTGACCAATGTGTTTTATGTTGATAGCTGTCTAACGGTCACGCAGGATGGTGAAGCACACTGGCCGCAGTTGGCGCGCTTAATTGCCGTGCCACTCCGCGAGGCGCCTGCAGCGGAGGAATCTTCGGAAGCCTTGGTTGCAGCGGCGGCCGTTGCAATCGCCGGTCTTAGTCCAGAGGATCAGGTGCGCTTCGATAAGATCAATGCGATGCTTGACGAAAAGATTCGTCCCTACCTGCGAAGCGACGGCGGCGACCTGCATGTCATCGGTTTTTCCGGCAACTTTCTCAGTGTGCATCTCCAAGGCGCATGCGGTTCATGCCCGAGTTCGACATCAGCCACGCTCATCAGTATCACGAGTCTACTTCGGACGATTGAACCGGACATAGAAGTCTTGCCTGTGTAGTTGTAGTTGCTGTTTTAAGAATATATTTAAATAGAGTCAGATGACTATATTTATTTCATCCGCAAATAAATGGCCCCCTATTATGCAAAATTTAACTGCACCGGATTTAGCCGCATGGCTCTCAGATATAGCGCGAGAAAAACCAATATTGCTCGACGTGCGTGAGCCATGGGAATTTCAAACCTGTCATATTGACGGAGCGTTGATGATGCCGATGAATACTATTCCTGACAGGCTGTCGGAGTTAGATGCAGAGCAAGCTATCATCTGTATTTGCCATCACGGTATGCGCAGTATGCAGATTGCGGTTTTTTTAGAACAGAATGGGTTTACGCATGTTATCAACTTGACAGGTGGCGTTCATGCTTGGACTCAGCAAGTCGATAGCACGATGCCAACCTATTAAAAAATATTGGCTACTGTTGGAGAACGCGAGATTAGCGCATAGGAACAATTAAAAATGGAATTGGAATGAGTGACTGGGTGACGGTTGCGCGAGTCGGTGAACTTGCGCCAGGCGAGCGGAGAGTCGTGGATTTGGATGGTGCGCAGGCCGTGGTATTCAATCTCGAAGGCCAATATTATGCCATTGAAGACGTCTGCACTCATGATTCTGGCCAGCTTACTGGCGGCACGGTCGAAGGCGACCAAATAATTTGTCCGCGCCACGGCGCACGTTTCTGCATACGTACTGGCGAGGCATTGACTGCACCTGCTTACGAACCGACCGCCACTTTTCCCGTGCGCATCGAAAACGACGAGATTCAAGTACGCGACAACCGCTGGGATTGATTCAAGCCTTATAAGTACCAAAATTGACAGGAAATGCAAAGATGTTAGAACAACAGTTTACCGAGCAGGACTGGCGTCGACTTCTGACGAGTTTGGGGGAGGATCCCAATAGAGCCGGCCTGGTTGAAACACCGTCCCGCCTTGTTACTGCCTGGAAGCACTGGACATCCGGATATACCCAAGACCCGGCAGAGCTTCTAAAGGTATTTGAAGATGGAGCAGAGGATTACAACGAACTCATCGTGATACGAGGCATCCCTGTCTATAGTCATTGCGAGCATCATCTGGCACCTTTCTTTGGCAAAGCTACGATCGGCTATGTTCCTAATGGAAAAATAGTCGGTTTATCTAAGCTGACCCGTTTGGTCAATTGTTTTTCCAGGCGGTTACAGGTACAAGAACGGCTCACCATTCAAATTGCCAACGCATTGATGACACATCTGGAACCGAAAGCAGTGGGTGTGGTTATTCGCTGTCGGCACATGTGCATGGAAAGCCGCGGCATTAGCACCGAAGGAGAGGAAACTGTCACGTCAGCCATGCTCGGCGAACTGCAACCAAATCTGGCGCTGCGCACGGAATTTCTTGCTTTAGCGCGTGAGGCATAATTTGAATCCAAAATCAAAATGAGTCTGCATCTCCCAATTTACCTGGACTATTCAGCCACTACGCCAGTTGATCCGCGCGTTGCTGAAGCAATGATCCCCTATCTAACAGAGAAGTTTGGCAACCCCGCAAGCCCCCATACCTATGGTCAGGTGGCGGAGGAGGCGGTGGAACGCGCGCGTGAACAGGTGGCGGCACTGGTAAACGCCGACCCTAAAGAAATCGTCTGGACTTCGGGTGCGACCGAATCCAACAATCTGGCGCTAAAGGGCGCAGCACATTTCTACCAGAATAAGGGTAAGCACATTGTCACGATGAAAATCGAGCATAAGGCAGTACTCGATACCGTGTCCGAACTGGAGCGGCAAGGGTTTTCTGCAACTTACCTCGATTCCGAACCGAATGGCTTACTTGATCTGGATAAACTCAAGGCGGCTTTACGTCCTGATACCATTATTGTTTCAGTAATGTATGTCAACAACGAAATCGGTGTGATCCAAGACATCGCCGCGATCGGTGAAATATGCCGTGTACGTGGCATCCTGTTCCATGTTGATGCGGCGCAGGCCACCGGAAAAATAGTGATCGATCTGTTGCGCTTGAAAGTTGACCTGATGTCATTTTCTGCACATAAAACTTATGGTCCGAAAGGCATCGGTGCGTTGTATGTGCGGCGCAAGCCACGAGTTCGTCTGGAAGCGCAGATGCATGGTGG
>JANMWF010000223.1:0-5789 GCA_031393845.1 Nitrosomonadales bacterium
AATGGCCTTGAGGCCGGTCTGCACTGGTTGGGACACCGATTTGCGGTCAATTACACCAGGCGCAACCTTCTCTATCTTGTCGGTCATCTTGGCGTTGACCGGACCTTTGCCGTCAATAGGTTGCCCGAGGGCATTCACTACGCGACCGATCAGTTCAGGGCCGACAGGCACTTCCAAAATTCGGCCAGTGCACTTGACAGTGTCGCCCTCGGTAATATGCTCATAGTCACCCAGCACCACTGAGCCAACGGAGTCGCGCTCTAGATTGAGAGCCAGACCGAAGGTATTGCCGGGAAACTCTAGCATTTCGCCCTGCATCACGTCTGATAGACCGTGAATGCGTACGATACCATCGGTTACGCTAACCACAGTACCTTCCGTGCGCGCTTGGGATAATGCCTCGAAATTCTCGATGCGGCTACGAATCAAATTACTAATTTCAGAAGGGTTGAGCTTCATCTACTTTTCCTTAATTTCAATATATCTGTCATCAAGCCAAGGCGTTGGCCAACTCGGAAAGGTGTGTGCGCGCAGAACCATCTATCACCTTGTCACCGGCGCGGATAATTACTCCGCCTAATAATTTGCGGTCAGTTGCACAGCTAAGCCTGATCTCACGTCCCATGCGTTTTTTTAGCGCAGCAGTAATTTTTTGCTTTTGCGCTTCGCTCAAATCGAAGGCGGAAGTCACCACAACGTCCACATTTTTTTCTGCATCAGCTCGCATTATCTCGAACAGCATTACGATTTCAGGCAACAAAATGAGACGCTGGCCTTCTATCAGCAACTTGATAAAGTTACGTTGTAGTTCGCTTGCCTTGCCGTCGGAAAGTGCCAGCATTAACTCGACTAGTTGACTTTTGATTATGCGCGGGCTGGTAATAATAGCGCGAACTTCTGGGTTAATCGCTGCTTGAGCTAGAGATTGCAGTATGTCCGACCAACTCTTTAATTCGCCAAGCTCGCGCGCTTCATCGAATGCAGCTTGAGCATAGGGGCGTGCGACAGTAATAGCTTCGGCCATAATATTTAAATTTCCGCGACTAGCTTATCAAGTAAGTCGTTATGCGCTTTGGCGTCTATCTCACGACCAAGAATTTTGCCTGCGCCAGCCAATGCTATAGCAGACACCTGTGTACGCAATTGCTCTTTGGCGCGGAATACTTCCTGCTCAATTTCAGCCTTAGCCGCCGTAACAATGCGCTCACCTTCGATTTTGGCTTGTGCTTTGGCTTCTTCGACTATTTCACTTGCTCGCTGGTCACCTAGCGCAATGATTTCAGCTACTTTTTCCTTTGCTTCGCGGAGAAGCTCTGTGGAGCGCTTGGCAGCCAACGCCAAGTCATTCTTGCCCCGCTCCGCAGCAGCCAAGCCATCTGCAATCCGCTTATTGCGAGCATCCAGCGCTGCCATAATGGGCGGCCACACAAACTTCATGCAAAACCATACGAACAATGCAAACATGATCGTTTGGCCGATAAGGGTCGCATTAATGTTCATGCAAAAACCTTTCCTTGATTAAACGCACGCACGCAGGCTTACTGACCTGCCACTGCGAACAGAACATACATGGCAATACCGACCGCAATCATCGGAACAGCATCAACCAAGCCCATGACCACGAAGAACTGGGTACGTAGCATCGGAATTAGTTCAGGCTGACGAGCCGCGCCCTCAAGGAAGCGGCCGCCCAGAATGCCAATACCTACTGCGGCACCCAATGCTCCGAGTCCCATCATGATCGCGCCGGCGATATAAAGCAGTGCTTGTGCCGTATCCATTTGTTTCTTCTCCTGTCAGTAAAAGTAAAGTGTTTAAGAAAATAAATTTATAGTTTTTTAATGATGTTCCTGATGCGCCATGTCTAAATAAACGATAGTCAACGTCATGAAAATAAAGGCTTGCAGCGTGACAATCAGAATATGGAATATCGCCCATCCCAAAGATAGAATAACCTGTGAACTGAACAGCAGCGTACTGGTAAAAGAAAAGCTCATCCAAGATGCGCCCATGATCGCAATCAAGATGAATATCATTTCGCCTGCATACATATTCCCGAACAAACGCAGCGCTAATGAAACCGGCTTGGCAATCAGGTTGACTCCTTCTAGAAACAGATTGACTGGCAAACCAAATTTACCAAACGGCTGCAGCGTCAATTCACCGATAAAGCCACCCAGGCCCTTAACCTTAATACTGTAAAAAAGTACCAGTAGGAATACGCCAATGGCCATACCTATCGTAGCGTTCGGATCCGTGGTAGGAACCAGCTTAAAATGACCAATGCCCAGTGGTTGGGTAATCAACGAGATATAGTCGATAGGCACCAGATCCATAAGGTTCATAAGGAAAATCCAAGCAAAAATGGATAGCGCTAGCGGAGCAACCAAGGCGCTGCGCCCGTTAAATGAGCCGCGCACGCTGCTGTCAATAAATTCGACCACCCATTCCACAAAGTTTTGCATACCACTTGGTACGTCGGTGCTTACGCTCTTTGCTACCCTGCTGAAAAGAAATAAGAACATTAGTCCTAGCAACAGCGACACCAAAATGGTATCCATGTTGATTGCCCAGAACCCCATTGCTTTAGCCTCTTCGGCTGTATGCGCACAATGGAAATGACCTTCCTGAAAGGAGCAGGTCAGATTTTGAAGATGGTGCTTAATATAAGCGGATGTTGTCAGGCCTTCAGTGCTCATAAACTTTACACAAAAATTAATGCTACCCAGTAAACCATCAACGTTGCAATGTATGCCATAAACAGCGGCAACACTTGCACTTCCTTAAATTGCGTGAAGACCAAAGAGAACAATAGAATTGTAAACACCAGCTTGTAAGCTTCGGCGCGGTAATGCGCCACAATTATTGTTTTTGGTTCGCTGCCTAGTGGCGCGAACATCTTTTTAGCGTAAACCAAGCTGGTTAGAAAGCCTATTGCTCCTCCAGCAAAAGCCGAGGTTGCAGCAACTGCATTCAGGTACATCAGCATCAAAAATGCCATCGCTACGGTTACAGCTAGCTGAATCAAAATAATTCGGCGAACCGCACTGCCCACAAGCGCCCCTAACTTCTTCGAAGCCCGGCATTCTACTCAATCTCGCTGGCTGGCGTCAACGATTTATTTTCAAGGAGTTAGTTCCAGCGTGCGATCAGCTCAGCCAAATGGTCATGACTGGTGTAATTGATAACCAATTTGCCCGTGCCTTTTTTACCGACCTTAATTTGTACGTTGGTGCCGAGGCGCTGGGCAATGTCTTCTTGCAATTGCAGGATATCGCGGCTGGGTTTGACCTTTTTGTGTTGCGGTATGGGACTCAGCAAATCCTGCACCATTTTTTCTGCCTCGCGCACCGATAGCCTGTCCGCTACAATTTTGGTGGCGGTAGTGATCTGCTGTGCGGCATCCAGCGCCAGTAGCGCTCGAGCGTGGCCCATATCGAGGCCGCCCCCCATCAACATGCCCTGTACTAACTGTGGCAGCTTGAGCAGTCGTAACAGGTTGCTGGTCGCGCTACGCGAACGCCCCACCGCATCGGCGGCCGCCATGTGTGTCATCTTGAATTCATCTATCAGGCGCTGAATGCCGACTGCTTCTTCTAATGGATTGAGATCCTCACGTTGAATGTTCTCGATCAACGCCATGGCCAGTGCGGCGTTGTCCGCTACTTTGCGCACCAATACCGGCACTTGGACCAACCCAGCCAGCTGAGCGGCACGCCAGCGGCGTTCCCCAGCAATAATCTCGTGGCTACCATTGGGTAACAAACGCGCAAGGATTGGCTGCATTACGCCCTGCACTTTGATCGAAGCGGCCAGTTCATTGAGTGAGGCTTCGTCCATATGGCTGCGCGGCTGATATTTGCCGGGTATGAGATCCTCAACCTTCATTTCACTCAATACGTCACCTTGCTCTTTGCCGTTGCCGGACAGTAGGACGTCCAAGCCGCGCCCCAATCCTTTATTTGGTTTTGCCAAGTCAATTCCTTCTAGATTAAGCCAGCGTGGATTGTGCTGCTTTATTGAGCAATTCGCCTGCCAGAGCTAGGTAGGCCTGAGCACCTTTTGAAGATTTGTCATGGTGAAGTACCGGCACACCGTAGCTAGGCGCTTCCGCCAACCGCACATTTCGCGGGATGATAGTACGGTAAACCTTCTCGCCAAAGTGTTGCTGCAATTGTTCCGATACCTGCAAAGCCAATGTATTACGTGGATCGAACATGGTGCGCAACAAACCCTCGATTTCAAGATCCGGATTAAGGTGTGCTCGCACCTTTCGGATGGTGTTGACCAAATCGCTAAGCCCTTCTAGAGCATAATACTCGCATTGCACCGGAATCATGACTGACCTTGCGGCACACAGCCCGTTGAGGGTAAGCAGATTTAAAGCGGGAGGACAGTCAATCAATGCATAATCATATTCGGCCGTCACGGCCCGCAGAACTTGCTTAAGCCGGGTTTCACGTTGTGGTAAATCAACCAGTTCAATTTCGGCACCGGCCAGATCACGGTTCGCCGGTAGCACGTCATACTTTCCGGCTTCAGAATGAAGCCGAACTTCATGCAGGGTTTTGCTTCCCAGCAAGACGTGGTAAATGGTTGCCGTCAAATCGCGCTTGTTAATACCGCTTCCCATAGTGGCATTACCTTGGGGGTCAAGGTCAATCAGCAATACGCGCTGCTTCACGGCTGCCAGACTTGCAGCCAGATTAATTGTGGTGGTAGTTTTACCCACCCCCCCTTTTTGATTGGTAATCGCTAGTATTTTGGCCATACTCAAGTGAATTTCAACATGACAAGACAACGCGCGGCGGCTAGCCCCGGCACCTGCAACGGAATAACTTGCTCCACGCGGACATCGTTCGGCAACCGCCCCAACTCCTGCTGCGAAACGCCCTTCATGGCAACCCAGCACCCTTCTTGATCCAGCAAATGACGCGTTAGCATAACAAATTTTGCAGTCTCTGCGAAAGCTCGGGAAATGATGCCATCGAATTTCTCCTCCGCCTGCCAGGTTTCAACACGTGTGCAGTAAATGCTTACGTTGCGCAATTCCAATTCTATTTTCGCTTGCCGCACAAAACTGGTTTTCTTGCTGTTGCTATCCAGAAGGGCGAATGTCCATTCCGGGCGCATTAGCGCCAGTATCAAACCAGGCAGACCTGCACCGCAACCCACGTCCAGCCAACGGCCAGGCCATAAATGTGGCAACACGGCAAGGCTGTCGAGTAAATGACTCATTACCATCTGCTCCGGTTGACGAATCGCCGTCAAGTTATAAACCCGGTTCCATTTTTGCAATAATTCAAGGTAAGTTAACAACTTGCGCTGTACTTCTGGCGTGACATCCAGCCCCAGTTGCGCGAGACCAAGCGCCAGATCTTTGGCCTGATTCACGCGCTTTTCTGCGCTTTCTCGCCTTCCGGTGGTTCTTTAATTTCGGGAGCCATTGCAATACTCCGAAAACCGCGTTTCAGGTGTACCAATAACAGGGAGACCGCCGCCGGTGTTATTCCGGAAATACGTGCCGCCTCTCCTACTGTCTCTGGCATATGTTGATTAAGTTTTTGCTGCACCTCAATTGACAGGCCAAGCACCGTACGATAATCCATTACTTCAGGTAACCGTGTGTTTTCATTGTGCTCATTGCGCGCTATCTCGTCGCGCTGCCGCTCAATGTAGCCGTGATATTTGGCTTGAATTTCCACCTGTCCTGCCACTTTTTCATCGGCCACCGGCTCACCCGCTCCAGGTAAAGTCATCAGGCTGGCATAGCTCACATCGGGACGGCG
>JANMWF010000240.1:0-7971 GCA_031393845.1 Nitrosomonadales bacterium
TCATGGCAAAACTGTAAGGCATTTCTTTACACTTGTAAAGTGCTGATTAAGCTGGATCAGTTATAGCACAGAATGATTCGATGCCGGACAACGGACAGTCGTGAACGGCAGAAAATGGCCGCTTGTTGCCGGTCACGACCGCCAGTTTTCTTGCAGGATATTCTACACCTCGACCGTCAGCAGATGGCACTTAACGGCTACTGGCAAGTAATTTCTAAACCATATTATGTGCGCTGTGATATTACTTCTGCCCCTGCTTCCACCTTGGCAAAATAATCTGCCCACTGCCACATGATGCCGCGCCACTCTCCGAAGTATAAGGTAAACCTGACATCAAATTTAATCTCCTATACGCAGGAGTTTGCATACACAGTGAAAGGTAGGCATGTCATCTTGCAAGTAATACGTAACCACATAAATATCTGTTCACTGTGAATAATTCTGTAGAAAGCATATGCGCAGGGGCAGAATAACTTCGAGTGTGATACCTTTCTTTTTATGACTACTCCTACCGCCCAACAAATTCTCCACGATGTTTTCGGCTATACATCTTTTCGTGGTGAACAGCAATCTATAGTTGAATATGTTGTTGCTGGTGGTGATGCGCTGGTATTAATGCCAACCGGCGGCGGCAAGTCGTTGTGCTACCAGCTTCCGGCATTGATGCGGCGTGGGGTGGGCATAGTGGTGTCACCGTTGATTGCGTTGATGCAGGATCAGGTGGACGCACTTAACCAGCTTGGTGTGCGCGCCGCTTTTCTTAATTCCAGCCTGGATGCAAATACGGCGCGCACCGTGTCGAGCCGTTTGTTGCGGGGTGATTTAGATCTCTTGTATGTGGCTCCAGAGCGGTTGCTGATGTCTGGATTTTTGTCCATGCTGGAACAGGTGCAAGCCGAGCATGGCATGGCGTTGTTTGCCATTGACGAAGCGCATTGCGTATCACAATGGGGTCATGATTTCCGTCCAGAGTATCGCGGTCTGACGGTGTTGCATGAACGCTTTCCGGACGTGCCACGCATCGCGCTGACGGCCACGGCGGATGCGCCAACGCGAGGCGAGATTGTCGAGCGGCTGGCGCTGGAGCAGGCGCGCCAATTTGTTTCCAGTTTTGACCGTCCCAACATCCGCTATCGTATAACGCTGAAAGCCAATGCCCGGCAGCAATTGCTGACCTTTCTGGAAACGGAACATGCTAATGATGCTGGCATCGTATATTGCTTGTCGCGCAAAAAAGTGGAGGAAACTGCTGCGTGGCTTCAGGAGCGCGGCTGGAATGCATTGCCTTACCACGCCGGGCTGGATGCGGCCGTGCGTAGCGAGAATCAACGCTCTTTCCTGCGCAAGGAGGGCGTCATCATAGTCGCCACTGTCGCTTTCGGCATGGGCATCGATAAGCCCAACGTGCGCTTTGTCGCTCACCTTGATCTGCCCAAGAGCATGGAAGGCTATTATCAGGAAACTGGTCGTGCCGGACGCGACGGCTTGCCCGCAGATGCATGGATGACTTACGGTTTGGGCGATGTAGTATCCATGCGTCAGATGCTGGCATCCGGCGATGCGCCCGAGGAGCGCAAACGGTTAGAGCTGCATAAACTTGACGCTCTGCTGGGGTTTTGCGAATCCACTGCCTGCCGCCACCAAATTATCTTGCGTTATTTTGGAGAGGAGCATCCTGGCAACTGTGCTCAGTGCGACAATTGCCTGGAGCCGATGGATACTTGGGACGCGACTCAAGCAGCGCGCATGGCATTGTCGTGTGTTTACCGCACTGGGCAGCGCTTCGGCGTGGGTTATTTGATCGACGTGCTACTGGGCAAGGCCACTGCACAGGTCGAAAAATTTCGCCACCAGCAACTGAGTACTTTCGGGATCGGCCAGTCGCTCGCGCAGACTCAATGGAGCAGTGTCTATCGCCAGTTGGTTGCTGCTGGTTTGCTCAATGTGGACATGGAAGCTTACGGCGGATTGCGTCTTACCGAAGCATCACGCCCGGTGCTACGCGGTGAATCCGAAGTGTGGTTGCGGCGCGATGCTGAACCGGCTAAAAACAAAATCAGCAAGGTCGAACGCGGCGCAAGAATGCGTGAAGCATTTGCCGGTGCAAATGAAGACCCGCTGTGGCTGGCGCTTAAAGCCAAGCGCATGGAGCTCGCCCGCGAACAAGGCGTACCGCCTTATGTGATTTTTCATGACAGCACTTTGCTGGAAATTCTCAACCAACGTCCTGGTAATCTCACCGACTTAGGAAAAATTAGCGGGGTCGGCTTAGCCAAGTTAGCCCGATATGGAGATGATTTTCTGAAAGTAATTGAGGATGTGCAGAATCAATAGGGTCACCCATTGATTTTTCAACAGCGTTTTTCCATTACAAACCCTGCCCTGATATATTTTTCAATCACATCCTTTAAAGTTTTTCTGCTGACAGTCATTTGCCATTTTCTGTGCTTTTGTAATTTGCTGCGCAGACATTTTTTGTACAACGAGGTTGCGATTCCTCAGTGCATTTGCATCGCCCAATGTAGCGCCAAGATTGAACCACATGTGCGCGAGAATATAGTCCAGCTCAACACCATGCCCATTGTCATACATGACGCCAAGGTTGTTTAGTGCACTTGCATTCCCCTGAGCTGCTGCTAATCGATACCACCTGAGTGCTTCTGCGTAGTCCTGCGCAATGCCTTTATGTTTGTCATACATCACACCAAGATTATATTGTGCATCTGCATAACCTTGCGCTACTGCCAGGAGATACCATCTGAATGCCTCTCTGTAGTCCTGCACAACGCCCTGCCCGATGTCATACATCACACCAAGATTGTATTGCGCCTTTGCATATCCTTGTGCTGCAGCTAAACGATACCAATTGAGTGCTTCTGCATAGTCCCGCGTTATGCCTTTCCCATCGTAATACAAGTCGCCAAGATTCAATTGTGCATCTGCATAACCTTGCGCTGCTGCCAGGCTATACCATCCAAGTGCTTCTGCGTAGTCCTGCGTAACACCGTGCCCATTTTCATACATCAAGCCAAGATTACATTGTGCAATTGCAACTCTTTGTAATGCTGCCAGTCGATACCACTTGACTGCCTCTGCGTAGTTCCGCGTAATACCGTATCCATTGTCATACATCACTCCAAGATTCAATTGTGCATCTGCATACCCTTGCGTTGCAGCTAAACGATACCAATTGAGTGCGACTGTGTAGTCCTGCGCAACGCCCTGCCCGTTGTCATACATCAAGCCAAGATTGTATTGCGCCTTTGCATATCCTTGCGTTGCAGCTAAACGATAAAAATTGAGTGCTACTATGTAGTCCTGCGTAACGCCCTGCCCGCTGTCATACATCACACCAAGATTGTATTGCGCCTTTGCATAACCTTGTGTTGCAGCTAATCGATACATATCGAGTGCTGCTGTGTAATCCTGCTTAACACCTTGCCCATTGTCATACATCACACCAAGATTGTATTGTGCAATTGCAACCCTTTGAACTGCTGCCAGGCGCCACCACTTGAGTGCCTCCATGTCGTTTTGCACAACGCCTTTACCTTCGATATACATGTCGCCAAGATTCAATTGTGCATCTGCATCCCCGTGCGCTGCTGCTTTTCTGAACCAGACAAGAGCCTGATCATAGTCCTGCTTGACGCCTAGTCCCATTAGATACATCACGCCAATAATGTTCTGATAATCTGTATTCCCCTGAGAATCATACAAACGGTACAATCTGAGAGCCTCTGTGTAGTCACCTCTCTTATATGCTTCATGAGCAACACTGTAATCTTCGTATGGCTCCGCCCACGCAGTACTAACAGTCAGCAATAGCACAGTAAATATAGTAAGTAACAGTGGTTTCATTTATCCCCTCATTGTGCAGAAGCTAACGGTGACTCAGTGTAACGCATCGTGAACTTACAAACATAGCGGTCAGGTGCAGCGCGTAATCACATTAAAAAATCTTTAGCCGTCCAACTTTTAAAAAAATAAAAAAATCACTGACCGTTTGACTAAAACTTGATGTATAGCTTAAGCAAGAACCATCAAGAAATTGGAGGATAAGGGTACGGTGGGGGTTGCGATATTGTGGGGTTTGATGGGGGAGTTGGGAAATTAAAGAGTTCGATGCAGTTGCAGCGAGAACTAATGAAGCAGGTTCAATCGCCTAGCAATTCTCTAGTGTATCCATGAAACGTATAAAAAGAAAATGGGTTAGATCATTTATGATCTAACCCATTGATTATACTGGTCGGGGCGAGAGGATTCGAACCTCCGACCACTTGGCCCCCAGCCAAGTACGCTACCAGGCTGCGCTACGCCCCGAAGGTGCAAATTATAACAGAGCAAAAAAAATCCACGGATAAAAATTGGGGTAAAGTACACTTGAAGATGGAGGCGGGGGTCGGAATCGAACCGGCGTACACGGCTTTGCAGGCCGCTGCATGACCACTCTGCCACCCCGCCACGTTACGCATGCTTTAAGCAAACAATGAGGGAAAGATAGATACTTTCCCAAGAAGGTGGAGCGGGAAACGAGACTCGAACTCGCGACCTCAACCTTGGCAAGGTTGCGCTCTACCAACTGAGCTATTCCCGCAAAAAACGAAGTCCGCATTATAGTGACATTGCTATCAGTGTCAAGAAAACGGCGTAAGTTAATTCACCAATTACCCGGTTTGATTGAGGAAAACTACGATGTTTTTGCTAACGTGACGGGCATCTCTGTATAATGCACATTGCGAAATGAGCTTGTTCATATCCCTCATTCCAAACTTGCTTTTTCTCGCCCGGGTGGTGAAATTGGTAGACACAACGGACTTAAAATCCGTCGGCTGGAAACGGCTGTACCGGTTCAAGTCCGGTCCCGGGCACCAAACAATCAATAAGTTACAGATTTTTCTGGCGATTGTAATTACATCTCATATAAGCAATCGGAGTGGGTCAATGAATAATTTCGATGTTGAAATTAAATGCAATGATCAGATTTTCAAGGCTGTCGCCAAAATTAACTGCGAGACTCTTACGGTTAGCTCTGTGAACCTAAGACCAAAATCAACTGGAAATGACAGTACAAGCACTCACGGTACAGCATGGAAATAAAATCGGTGCTGCGATCGTGGAACTAATCAAAACAAAGTTTCCATTCAATGCACAATCTGACTTTCCGTTGTAGTTTTGCTCAGCCCGTCAAAGCATTCCCGTCAAGCTAATCTTTCCATCTCTGAGTATCGCCGAAAAACACCCATTTCTCACAGCCTCAACGGGGATTAATTTGGATTTTTTAGAGGTATCCTAATGCTGAGTAAACTCAACCCCTCTCAATACGAAGCAGTTAAATATCTGGATGGCCCCCTGTTGGTGCTGGCTGGCGCAGGTAGCGGCAAAACGCGTGTAATCACTCATAAGCTTGCCTATCTGATTGAGCAATGCGGCTATGCGCCGCGCAACATCGCCGCAATCACTTTCACCAACAAGGCCGCGAATGAAATGCGTGAGCGTGTGGGCAAGCTGTTATCCGGGCGCAACATCAAGGGCTTAACCATTAGCACCTTTCATGCGCTGGGTATGCAAATCTTGCGTGAGGAGGCTGGTCTGCTCGGCTACAAAAAACAGTTTTCCATCTTCGACAGTGCTGACACAGCAAAGATCATTAGTGAGCTGTTGGGTGCGCCGGACAAGCAAGATATCCGCATTGCACAAAGTGTGATGTCCAAGTGGAAATCCTCTTTCACATCGCCGGAACAAGCATTAAGTTTGGTGGAAAACGAAGCAGATCAACGCACGGCATTACTTTATGCGCGTTATCAGGAAACATTACGCGCCTATCAGGCGATGGATTTTGATGATTTGATCCGTTTGCCAGTGGATTTATTTCAGGGTTTTCCTGAAGCCCTGCTGCGCTGGCAGCAACGTTTTCGCTATTTGTTGATCGATGAATATCAGGATACCAATGATTGCCAGTACCAAATGACTCGCTTGCTGGCGGGCAGTCGGGCAGCACTGACGGCAGTAGGCGACGATGATCAGGCGATCTATGCCTGGCGCGGAGCGAGCACCGCAAATTTACAGAATTTACAAAATGACCACGTGAATTTGCGCGTCATCAAGCTGGAACAGAATTACCGCTCTTCGCAACGTATTTTGACCTGTGCCAATCATTTAATACGCAACAATGCCAAGCTATTTGAAAAAAAATTGTGGAGCGATCATGGGCCGGGCGACCCTATCCGCATATTCGCAGCCAAAGACGGCGAGAACGAAGCAGAATCCGTAGTAATGCGTTTGCTGGCCCATAAATTTGAACACAATACACGCTTTTCTGACTACGCAATCCTGTATCGCAGCAATCACCTATCGCGTACTTTTGAGGAACAACTGCGTGGACAGAAAGTGCCTTATACCGTCAGTGGCGGCAGCTCCTTCTTCGATCGCGCGGAGATCAAGGATCTCACTGCCTATTTGCGCTTGATTGCTAACACGGATGATGATCCTGCTTTCATTCGCGCCATTACCACGCCTAAACGAGGTATTGGCAACCAGACACTGGAGAAGCTTGCGAGCTATGCCGGCACACGCAACATCAGCCTGTTCGCAGCAGCTTTCGAGAGCGCCATGGCACATCAACTTCCAGCACGACAACACGAAGAGTTACTAACCTTTTGCAATTTCATTAATCGCATGGAAGCGCGTGCCGACAAGGAGGAGTGCGCGACGGTGATGGCAGATTTAATGAGCGCAATAGATTACGAGGCATGGCTGTTCGACAGCCATGAACCGCGTCAGGCGGAAAGCAAATGGGCAAATGTTACGGATTTTGTCGGCTGGATTAACCGTAAATCAGAAACCGACGAGAAAACATTACTGGCGATGACACAAACCATCGCGCTGATGAACCTGCTCGAATCTCGCGAAGAAGAAGCGGATGCCGTCTCATTATCCACTCTGCATGCGGCCAAGGGTCTGGAATTCGGCCATGTATTCATGGTTGGCGTGGAAGAAGGCACCCTGCCGCACCACCAAAGCGAGCAACCGGAACAGATTGAGGAAGAACGTCGCCTGATGTACGTGGGCATAACTCGCGCAGAGCGCTCGCTGCAAATCAGCTATTGCACCAAACGCAAACACGGCAAAGAATGGCGGGTATGTGAAGCAAGCCGCTTCTTGAAAGAATTGCCCGCAGATGAACTAATCTATTCGGGTGTGCTACCAACAGGCAGTACACCCGAAGTAAGCAAAGATGTGGGGATGGCGAAATTAGCGCGGTTGAAGGCGATGTTAGGGTGACCCATGTTGGCAATGCCAAATATTTGGAACAAAAAATCTGATAGGCTTAGAACATGATGTGCAATAAGAAAAACAAAAGTAATTGGTGAAATACGCTACTCTAGTTATTCCATCCAGCTTACTGCTACTTTACCCCATCCGTTGTCTTCTCGACTCAAACAAACACACCCCTGCGCTCACAGATACGTTCAAGCTTTCCACGCTGCCCAGCATCGGAATGCACACCAGCTGGTCGCAGGTTTCTTGGGTAAGCCGACGCAGACCCTCTCCTTCTGCCCCCAGCACCCAGGCCAATGCGCCGGTATGCCGGAATCCATACAGGTCAGTTTTTGCCTCGCTGTCCGCACCGACTACCCAGATATCGCGCTCCTGTAGTTCGCGCAGGGTACGTGCAAGGTTGGTGACGGTGATATAGGGAACCGTTTCCGCCGCGCCGCAGGCAACCTTTTCCACGGTCGCATTCAAACCAACGGCGCGATCTTTGGGAGCGATGACGGCATGTATGCCGAAAGCATCGGCACTGCGCAAACAAGCACCCAGGTTATGCGGGTCTTGCACACCATCCAGCACTAGTAGTAACGCGGGTTCAGTGAGGGTGTCCAGCACATCGTCCAGATGCCGCACCTTTTGCGCGGCATCTACGCGAGCGGCGACCCCCTGATGGCGAGCATTGCCAGCCATGCCATC
>JANMWF010000241.1:0-12689 GCA_031393845.1 Nitrosomonadales bacterium
TATGCTTCCCCAATACGTGCTCGTGTGCGCTTGACCTTATTCGATAAGGAGGTATCCAAGCCGACCGTCGTGAAAGAGGTGAAAGAGCAGGAAGTATACATGGGTGAAATACCGCTTATGACCAATACTGGTTCATTCGTCATAAATGGCACCGAGCGCGTTATCGTATCTCAATTGCATCGTTCGCCTGGCGTATTCTTTGAGCATGATCGTGGTAAGACACATAGCTCCGGTAAGTTGCTATTTTCTGCGCGCATCATTCCTTATCGCGGCTCATGGTTGGATTTTGAGTTCGATGCTAAGGATTATGTCTATTTCCGTATAGATCGTCGTCGCAAAATGCCGGTCACTATTTTATTGAAATCACTGGGTTATACGCCTGAACAGATACTCGCGGCGTTTTTTGAGTTCGATACGTTTCACCTTGGTAAAAAAGGCATCCAGTTTGAGGTAGTGCCAGAGCGATTACGTGGTGAAGTGGCACGCTTTGATATCCTGGACAAGAGTGGCAAGGTGATCGTGGCCGGTGCCAAGCGCATCACTGTGCGCCATATACGTGAAATACAGGAAGCTGGCATTGACAAGTTGGCGGTAGGGCAGGATTTCTTGTTTGAGCGCGTGCTAGCGCACAATGTAATTGATAAGGATAGTGGCGAAATTATCGCGAATGCCAACGATGAGATCACCGAAACACTGTTGGCTAAGTTGCAGGCGGCAGGGGAGAAAAAAATCCGCACGCTATACATCAACAATCTGGATCAAGGTGGCTACATTTCGCAGACTCTGCGTGCCGATGAGACTACCGACCAGTGGACAGCGAGAGTTGCTATCTACCGTATGATTCGTCCCGGTGAGCCGCCTACAGAGGACGCGGTGGAGAACCTATTTAATGGCCTGTTCTTTTCTGAAGAGCGCTATAACTTATCGGTTGTGGGGCGTATGAAATTCAACCGTCGTATCGGGTCGGATGAGCTGACGGGGTCTGTCACGCTATCTAATGAAGATATCGTGGCGGTAATAAAGATTATGGTTGAGTTGCGCAATGGTCGCGGCGAAATTGACGATATTGATCATCTTGGCAACCGGCGTGTGCGCGCTGTAGGTGAGTTGGCTGAGAACCAGTTTCGCACCGGGCTGGCGCGAGTGGAACGTGCTGTGAAGGAACGTTTGGGTCAGGCCGAAGCGGACAATCTGATGCCACATGACTTGATTAATGCAAAACCGATTTCTGCCGCGGTAAAGGAGTTTTTCGGCTCTAGCCAGTTGTCGCAATTCATGGATCAGACCAATCCCTTATCCGAAGTGACGCATAAACGCCGTATTTCTGCGCTTGGCCCTGGTGGATTGACTCGTGAACGTGCTGGTTTCGAGGTGCGTGATGTGCATCCGACACATTATGGTCGCTTGTGCCCGATTGAGACGCCAGAGGGGCCGAATATCGGGTTGATCAACTCGTTGGCGCTATATGCGCGCATCAATAATTATGGTTTCATCGAAACCCCATATCGTCAGGTGGCTAAGGGTAAGGCGACTGATGAAGTTAAATACCTGTCCGCGATAGAGGAAGGCAAGTTCACCATTGCTCAGGCCAACGCTGAGCTAGACAGTAAGGGAAAGTTTACAAATGATGTGATTTCATCCCGCCAGCACAATGAGTTTGTGCTGGCTTCGCCGGATCACATTGAATACATGGATGTGGCACCTGCCCAAGTGGTATCGGTAGCAGCGGCTTTGATACCTTTCTTGGAGCATGATGATGCAAATCGAGCTTTAATGGGTGCAAATATGCAGCGCCAAGCTGTACCTTGTTTGCGTGCAGAGAAAGCGTTGGTAGGAACTGGAGTCGAGCGCACAGTGGCGGTTGATTCCGGCACCACAGTACAGGCATGGCGTGGCGGACGAATAGATTATGTGGATGCAGGCCGCATTGTGGTGCGTGTTAATGATGATGAAACTACACACGGCGAAGTCGGCGTGGATATATATAATCTGACCAAATACACACGTTCAAATCAAAATACCAATATCAACCAGCGTCCGCTTGTCAAGATGGGGGACGTGATTGCGCGTGACGACGTGATCGCCGATGGCGCGTCCACTGATATGGGCGAGCTGGCTCTTGGCCAGAATATGCTGGTGGCGTTCATGCCCTGGAATGGCTATAACTACGAGGACTCTATTCTGATTTCCGAACGCGTTGTGGCGGAAGATCGCTTTACCTCTATTCATATCGAAGAGCTTACAGTAGTCGCGCGTGATACCAAGCTTGGTTCCGAAGAGATTACTCGTGACATTCCCAATCTGTCCGAGGGGCAAATGGCGCGTTTGGATGAGTGCGGCATTGTGCACATCGGCGCGGAAGTTGGAGTTGGTGATGTGCTGGTTGGTAAAGTCACGCCTAAAGGCGAAACACAACTAACACCGGAAGAGAAGCTGCTACGTGCTATTTTTGGTGAAAAAGCATCCGACGTTAAAGACACGAGTTTGCGCGTGCAGGCGGGTATTTCCGGGACAGTGATTGATGTGCAGGTGTTTACGCGAGAAGGATTGCAGCGTGATCAACGTGCGCAGCAGATTATTGACGATGAATTGAAACGTTACAAGAAAGATTTGGCGGATCAAATGCGCATCGTTGAGGCTGATGTATTCACCCGCCTGGGTAAGCTGTTATTAGGCAAAGTTGTTAATGGAGGGCCGAAGAAGCTGGCTAAGGGCGCCAAGTTGACCAAGGATTACCTGGCCAGTTTGGAGCGACATCAGTGGTTCGACATACGTCTCAGTAGCGAAGACACTGCATCGCAACTGGAGCAGGTCAAAGAAGGTTTGGCGCAGAAGCGTTTGGAATTCGATGCGGCATTCGAATTAAAGAAGCGCAATTTGACCCAAGGCGATGAGCTGCAAGTTGGTGTGCAGAAGATGGTTAAGGTGTATGTGGCGGTAAAACGTCGCTTACAGCCTGGCGACAAGATGGCTGGTCGTCATGGTAATAAAGGCGTGGTGTCACGAATTGTGCCGGTAGAAGACATGCCTTACATGGCGGATGGCACGCCAGTTGACATCGTATTGAATCCGCTTGGTGTTCCATCGCGTATGAATGTAGGGCAGATATTGGAAACCCATTTGGGTTGGGCAGCCAAAGGCTTGGGGCAGAAAATCGGCAAGATGCTTGAGTCGCAAGTAAAAATTGAAAAATTACGCACATTCCTCGGCAAGATTTATATGCATGATCAGGCTGCGGAGATTGCAGCATTCAGTGATCAAGAAGTGCTAGACCTGTGCCGTAATCTGGTCGGTGGTGTGCCCTTCGCCACGCCAGTGTTCGATGGTGCGAATGAAGAAGAAATTAAGGATATGCTAGAGCTAGCAGACTTACCACGTTCTGGCCAGATAACCTTATATGATGGGCGCTCTGGAGTTGCATTTGACCGGTCGGTCACAGTTGGTTATATGCACGTGCTGAAGCTGAACCACCTGGTGGATGACAAGATGCACGCTCGTTCCACTGGCCCATACAGCTTGGTGACTCAGCAACCGTTAGGCGGCAAGGCACAGTTCGGTGGTCAGCGTTTCGGTGAAATGGAAGTGTGGGCGCTGGAAGCATATGGCGCAGCCTACACGTTGCAGGAAATGCTTACGGTCAAATCAGATGACGTGGCAGGACGTACCAAAATTTACGAAAGCATTGTTAAGGGCGATCACAAGATTGATGCCGGCATGCCGGAATCGTTCAATGTGCTAACCAAGGAAATCCGCTCCCTGGGCATTGATATCGATCTTGTTCGTCATCGAGAGTAGGGGGCTGTGCGCTGTGCGCACCGTTCAAGATTGGTGCGCCGGGTGCACCCTACATTGCTGCCGAATATTTAGGAGTTACATATGAAAGCATTACTGGATTTGTTCAGGCAAGTAACGCAGAAGGAGGAGTTTGACGCGATCAAAATCGGGTTGGCCTCACCGGAAAAAATCCGTTCTTGGTCCTACGGCGAAGTGAAGAAGCCGGAAACCATTAACTACCGAACCTTCAAACCGGAGCGTGATGGTTTGTTTTGCGCCAAAATTTTTGGTCCGACCAAGGATTATGAGTGCTTGTGCGGCAAGTATAAGCGTTTGAAACATCGTGGTGTGATCTGCGAGAAATGCGGTGTCGAAGTAACGCTATCTAAAGTGCGTCGCGAACGTATGGGGCATATCGAGCTGGCAAGTCCGGTGGCGCATATTTGGTTCTTGAAGTCATTGCCGTCCCGCTTGGGAATGGTGCTGGACATGACGTTACGCGACATAGAGCGCGTACTATATTTCGAGGCTTACGTAGTGACCGATCCTGGGATGTCCACGCTCGAACGCGCTCAATTGCTCTCTGAAGATGATTATCTTGCCAAGCTTGAAGAGTATGGCGATGAGTTTTCCGCAGTAATGGGCGCGGAAGGCATACGCGCTCTATTGCACGCATTGGATGTGCCAGCTGAGGTGGAAAAGTTGCGCGCCGATCTTGAAGCGACCAGCTCTGAAACTAAAATCAAGAAATATGCGAAACGGTTGAAAATCCTTGAGGCATTTCTGGTCTCGGGCATCAAACCCGAGTGGATGATCATGTTGGTGCTGCCAGTGTTGCCGCCAGAACTACGTCCACTAGTGCCGCTGGATGGCGGACGCTTTGCGACTTCTGATCTGAATGATTTATATCGTCGTGTAATTAATCGGAATAACCGATTGAAACGCCTTTTGGAGTTAAAGGCTCCAGAAATTATTGTGCGCAACGAGAAACGTATGCTGCAGGAATCAATTGATTCGCTGCTGGATAATGGTCGTCGCGGCAAGGCAATGACTGGCGCCAACAAGCGTCCGCTGAAGTCACTTGCTGACATGATCAAGGGTAAAGGTGGTCGTTTCCGTCAGAATTTGTTAGGCAAGCGCGTAGATTATTCCGGTCGTTCCGTAATTGTGGTGGGTCCGCAACTGAAATTGCATCAGTGTGGTTTGCCCAAGAAAATGGCACTGGAGCTGTTTAAGCCATTCATTTTCCATAAACTGGAAGTTCTCGGGCTGGCCACAACCATTAAGGCGGGCAAGCGTATGGTGGAAGCTGAAGAGCCAGTTGTGTGGGATATCTTGGAAGATGTCATCCGGGAACATCCGGTGCTGCTGAATCGAGCGCCTACACTACATCGTCTTGGTATTCAGGCATTCGAGCCGATACTGATTGAAGGCAAAGCAATTCAGTTGCATCCATTAGTTTGTACGGCTTTTAACGCCGACTTCGATGGCGATCAGATGGCAGTGCACGTGCCACTATCACTGGAAGCTCAGATGGAATGCCGCACCTTGATGTTGGCCTCCAATAACGTGTTGTCGCCTGCTAATGGCGAGCCTATTATTGTTCCGTCGCAGGATATCGTGCTGGGGCTGTATTATATGACACGCGAAAAAATCGGTGCACTTGGCGAGGGCGCGTTGTTTGCTGATGTGTCAGAAGCACTACGTGCCTACGATTCTGGCCATGTTGATCTGCATGCCAAAGTGGTGGTGCGCATTAAAGAAATTTTCTTTGATGAAAAAAATGAGCGTCAGGAAAAGCGTACACGTTATGAAACTACCGTGGGACGTGCCATTCTGTCAGATCTTTTGCCGGCCGGTCTGCCGTTCAGTTTGATCAATAAAGCATTAAAGAAGAAAGAGATCTCTCGTCTGATTAATACCAGCTTTAGCCGTTGTGGTTTGCGCAATACCGTGATTATGGCTGACAAGTTAATGACCACCGGCTTTACTTATGCTACCCGTGCCGGTATCTCAATTTGCTTGGATGACATGTTGGTGCCACCGCAAAAAAATGAGTTAATTGACGCGGCTGGAAAAGAGGTGCGTGAGATTGACGTGCAATACACATCCGGTTTGGTGACCCAAGGCGAACGTTACAATAAGGTGGTGGATATCTGGGGTCGTACGGGTGATCTGGTGGCCAAGGCTATGATGGATCAGCTGGGTAGCGAGCCGGTGATTGACCGTGCCAGCGGCAAACAGCTTGCTGATAAAAAGGGCAAAGTAGTAATGCAGGAGTCTTTCAATTCCATTTACATGATGGCTGATTCTGGTGCGCGCGGTTCTGCGGCTCAGATTCGTCAGTTAGCAGGTATGCGTGGCCTGATGGCCAAGCCAGATGGATCTATCATTGAAACCCCGATTACCGCTAACTTTCGCGAGGGGTTGAATATGCTGCAATATTTTATTTCCACTCATGGTGCGCGAAAAGGCTTGGCCGATACTGCATTGAAGACCGCAAACTCTGGTTACCTGACACGTCGTCTGGTAGATGTGACCCAAGATTTAGTGGTGGCCGAGGAAGATTGCGGCACCATCAACGGCGCCGCATTGAAGGCATTGGTTGAAGGTGGCGAGGTGATTGAAGCATTGCGTGAGCGCATACTCGGTCGCGTTGTTAGCAGGGATGTCGTCAATCCAGAAAGCAGCGAAACATTATATGAAGCGGGCACACTGCTGGATGAAGATATGGTGGAAAACATTGAGTCGCTGGGTGTCGACGAAGTACATGTGCGGACGCCCCTGACATGTGAAACTCGTTATGGTTTGTGCGTCAAATGTTATGGCCGCGACTTAGGTCGAGGTGGCCCCGTGACGGTAGGTGAGGCAGTTGGCGTAATTGCTGCGCAGTCAATCGGCGAGCCAGGTACCCAATTAACTATGCGTACCTTCCACATCGGTGGTGCGGCATCACGTACCGTGGTGGCTAGTCAGGTCGAAGGTAAGTCTAATGGCCAGGTGAAATACAGCACGAACATGCGTACCGTCAGCAATACTCGAGGTGAGTTAGTGGTGGTAGCGCGTAGCGGCGAAATAATGGTTACCGATGATCATGGACGAGAACGCGAGCGTCACAAAGTGCCGTACGGTGCGATGTTGACTGTGCGTGAGGGCAGCCCGGTTCGTGCAGGCGAAGTGCTGGCTACATGGGATCCCCATACGCGTCCGATTATTACCGAATATGCCGGTCGGGCGCGTTTCGAAAATGTAAAAGAGGGCGTTACCGTTACCAGGGAGATTGATGAAGTAACCGGATTATCCACTCTTGTGGTTGATCCTAAGCTTGCTGGTACGCAAGGGAAGGGCGTGCTACGGCCATTGATACGCTTGCTCGACGAGGAAGGGCACGAGATTAAGATTGCCGGTACCGAATTACCAATTTCGGTGACCTTTCAGACGGGTTGTATCATCACTGTAGAAGATGGTCAGCATGTTGGCGTGGGTGAGGTGCTGGCACGTATTCCGCAGGAAAGCAGCAAGACACGTGACATTACTGGGGGTCTTCCGCGTGTTGCGGAGCTTTTTGAGGCTCGTTCGCCTAAGAATGCTGGTATGTTAGCGGAAGTTACCGGAACGGCATCGTTCGGCAAGGATACCAAAGGTAAGCAACGTTTGGTTATCACCGACATGGAAGGTGTAGCGCATGAATTCCTGATTACTAAGGACAAACATGTGCTAGTGCACGATGGACAAATGGTAACCCAAGGCGAAATGATTGTGGATGGTCCGCGCGATCCGCATGACATTTTGCGCTTGCTGGGCGTGGCAGCGCTAGCGCGGTACATTGCAGACGAGGTGCAGGATGTGTACCGTCTGCAGGGCGTTAAGATTAACGACAGGCATATTGAAGTGATCGTGCGCCAGATGTTGCGCCGAGTGCAGATTGTGGATGAAGGTGATACTAAGTTCATTCCCAAAGAGCAGGTAGAGCGTGCAGATTTGCTTCAAGAGAATGAACGCGTTGAAAAAGAAGGCAAGCAGCCGGCAACTTATGAATATATGCTGCTGGGAATTACCAAGGCTTCACTGTCCACTGATTCGTTTATATCTGCGGCATCCTTTCAGGAAACCACGCGCGTGCTGACCGAAGCCGCGATTATGGGTAAGAGAGACGAGTTGCGTGGGCTGAAGGAGAACGTTATTGTGGGTCGCTTGATCCCGGCGGGTACAGGCTTAGCCTACCATGCTGCGCGGCGTAAGCAGCGGCTGGGATTAGGTGTGGCAGCGAAGGTGTTGAGTGAAGGAGAGCAAGCCGCAGAAACACAAGATAACCAGCTTGCTTGACAGGTTGGGTATTCCTCAATAGAATGCGCGGTCTTTTTGTCCGCCCACGACTGGAGTAAGTAGTATAGTGTAAGCGGCTGTTTTTTCATATTGTTGATACATAAGAATTTTTAGGAAAATTTAGATAATGCCAACCATCAACCAATTAGTGCGCAAGCCTCGTGTTGCCGAACCTATAAAAAGCAAAGTCCCCGCTCTGGGTGGGAGTCCCCAAAAACGGGGGGTGTGTACTCGTGTCTACACTACAACACCAAAGAAGCCAAACTCTGCCTTGCGTAAGGTTGCCAAGGTTCGTCTGACTAATGGTTTCGAGGTTATTTCTTACATTGGCGGCGAAGGCCACAACTTGCAGGAGCACTCGGTAGTGCTTATACGCGGTGGCCGTGTAAAGGATTTGCCTGGTGTTCGTTACCACATGGTGCGGGGTAGTTTGGATACCGCTGGAGTAAAAGATCGTAAGCAGTCCCGTTCCAAGTACGGTGCCAAACGGCCCAAAAAGGCTTAACTTAATTGCCAAGCCAGTTTTTGAATTAGCCAGTTAACATGAGGTTTAAGATATGCCAAGACGTAGAGAAGTTCCAAAGCGCGAAATCCTGCCGGATCCAAAATATGGCAACCAAGATCTTTCCAAGTTTGTTAATGTTTTGATGACAGCTGGTAAAAAGTCTGTTGCCGAGCGCATTCTTTATGGTGCTTTGGAGCAAATCGTTAAGAAAAGCGGTAAGGATCCGATTGAGGTGTTTAATCTTGCGCTGACCAATGTCAAACCTCAGGTTGAGGTAAAGAGCCGTCGCGTCGGGGGGGCGAACTATCAGGTCCCGGTTGAAGTTCGTCCTTCGCGCCGAATGGCATTGGCTATGCGTTGGCTAAAAGATTTTGCACGCAAGCGTGGTGAAAAATCCATGGGTATGCGGCTGGCTGGCGAATTGCTCGACGCCTCAGAAAGTCGTGGTGGCGCAGTTAAAAAGCGTGAAGAAGTTCACCGCATGGCTGAGGCGAATAAAGCTTTTTCGCACTTCCGTTTCTAGGAGTTTTTCAGCTGTTTCTGAAAGTTTTATAAGTTAGGTAATTATTGTGGCACGGAAAACATTAATCGAGCGATATCGAAATATCGGCATTAGCGCACATATAGACGCGGGTAAAACTACGACCACTGAACGTGTATTATTTTACACAGGCGTATCGCACAAGATCGGCGAAGTGCATGATGGCGCCGCTGTAATGGACTGGATGGAGCAGGAGCAGGAGCGGGGTATTACCATTACATCGGCTGCGACTACTTGTTACTGGAAGGGTATGGACTCCAGCTTGCCTGAGCATCGTATTAACATCATTGATACGCCAGGGCACGTTGACTTCACTATTGAAGTTGAGCGATCAATGCGCGTGCTGGATGGCGCATGCATGGTGTATTGTGCTGTGGGTGGTGTGCAGCAGCAGTCCGAAACAGTGTGGCGGCAAGCCAATAAGTATGGTGTGCCGCGCTTGGCCTTTGTTAATAAGATGGATCGCTCTGGAGCAAATTTCTTTAATGTTTACGAACAAATGCGCGCTCGCCTGCGTGCCAATGTGGTGCCGATTCAATTGCCGATTGGCGCAGAGGAAAAGTTTGAGGGTGTGATTGACTTGGTACGGATGAAGGCGATTTACTGGGATGAGGCTTCTCAGGGCATGAAGTTTGAGTTGCGTGATATTCCTGCTGATCTCTTGGTGCTAGCGCAAGAGTGGCGTGCGAAGATGGTAGAGAGTGCTGCTGAGGCAACCGAAGAGATGATGAACAAGTATCTCGAGGAAGGCGACTTGTCTGAACTGGAGATTAAGCAATGCTTGCGTATACGTACTATTGCCAGCGAAATAGTGCCGATGTTATGTGGCTCCGCCTTCAAAAATAAGGGTGTGCAGGCCATGCTGGATGCAGTGGTTGACTACTTGCCTGCTCCGACTGACATTCCGGCAGTTAAGGGCGAATTGGAAAATGGGACAATAGGGGAACGTAAGGCGAACGACGATGAGCCGTTCTCTGCGTTGGCGTTTAAAATCATGACCGATCCATTCGTGGGGCAGTTGATTTTCTTCCGCGTATATTCCGGTCAGTTGAAAGCGGGAGATACAGTTTACAATCCGATCAAGGGCAAAAAAGAGCGCATTGGCCGAATTTTGTTGATGCATGCTAACGAGCGAGAAGAGATTAAAGAGGTTTTTGCAGGTGATATTGCTGCTGCGGTGGGTTTAAAAGAAGCGACGACTGGTGAGACTTTGTGTGACCCGGCCAATGTGATAACGTTGGAACGCATGATATTCCCTGAGCCGGTAATTCATATTGCTGTTGAGCCGAAAACTAAGGTCGACCAAGAAAAGATGGGAATGGCGCTGAATCGTTTGGCGAAAGAGGATCCGTCTTTCCGCGTGCATACTGACTTGGAGTCTGGTCAAACCATTATTTCTGGTATGGGTGAGTTGCACTTGGAGGTTTTGGTTGAGCGCATGAAGCGAGAATTTGGTGTGGAAGCTAATGTCGGCGCGCCACAAGTAGCTTATCGCGAAGCGATACGTAAGACGGTTGAGGTTGAAGGCAAGTTCGTTAAGCAATCAGGTGGTCGCGGCCAGTTTGGTCATGTGTGGTTAAAAGTCGAGCCAAATGAAACGGGTAAAGGCTTTGAATTTGTGGATGCCATTAAGGGTGGGTCGGTTCCGCGCGAATTTATCCCGGCAGTAAAAAAAGGCTTGGAAGATACCTTGCCGAATGGTGTGTTGGCGGGATTCCCCGTTGTGGATATTAAAGTCACTTTGTTTGATGGCTCTTACCATGATGTGGATTCTAACGAAAATGCATTTAAGATGGCTGCTTCTATGGGCTTCAAAGATGGCATGCGTAAGGCCAGCCCAGTGCTGCTCGAGCCGATGATGTCGGTTGAAGTGGAAACCCCAGAAGATTATACGGGAACGGTAATGGGTGATTTGTCATCCCGTCGCGGTATGGTTCAAGGTATGGAAGATATGATTGGTGGTGGAAAGATTGTGAAGGCCGAAGTTCCTTTAGCTGAGATGTTCGGCTATTCTACTGCGCTTCGTTCCGCAACCCAAGGTCGGGCTACATACACGATGGAATTTAAGCATTACACCGAAGCGCCAAAAAATGTGGCTGAAGCGGTGATGAGTAGCAGGAAATAATTTTTAGATAACTCATGAATCGTCAAATAATCAAGGAACTTTAAATCATGGCAAAGAGTAAATTTGAGCGAACCAAGCCGCACGTAAATGTGGGCACAATTGGACACGTTGATCATGGCAAAACCACCCTGACTGCAGCGATTACCACTGTGCTGTCCAAGAAATTTGGCGGTGAGGCTAAGGCCTATGACCAGATCGACGCAGCGCCGGAAGAAAAGGCGCGCGGCATCACCATTAATACCGCTCACGTTGAGTATGAAACGGCTGGCCGTCACTACGCCCACGTAGACTGTCCTGGCCATGCGGATTACATTAAAAACATGATTACCGGCGCTGCACAGATGGACGGCGCTATCCTGGTAGTGTCTGCCGCCGATGGCCCCATGCCGCAAACGCGGGAACATATACTATTGGCGCGTCAAGTGGGCGTACCCTACATCATCGTCTACATGAATAAGGCCGACATGGTGGATGATCCCGAGCTGCTCGAGTTAGTCGAAATGGAAGTGCGTGAACTCCTTACCAAATATGACTTCCCGGGTGACGATACCCCGATCATTATCGGCAGTGCACTCAAAGCCTTGCAGGGTGACCAGTCTGAGATTGGCGAACCCTCCATCTTTCGTTTGGCCGAAGCGCTGGATGCCTACATACCTCAGCCTATGCGCGTCATGGACGGCGCCTTCCTGATGCCCGTCGAAGACGTCTTCTCCATCTCCGGTCGAGGCACTGTGGTGACTGGCCGGGTGGAGCGCGGCGTCGTCAAAGTGGGCGAAGAAATTGAAATCATCGGCCTCAAGCCCACTATTAAAACCATCTGCACCGGCGTGGAAATGTTCCGCAAGCTGCTCGACCAAGGTCAGGCTGGCGATAATGTTGGCATACTGTTGCGCGGCACCAAGCGTGAAGAAGTCGAACGTGGTCAAGTTCTGGCCAAGCCTGGCTCCATCACCCCGCATACCAAATTTTCAGCCGAAATCTACGTTCTCAGCAAAGACGAGGGTGGTCGTCACACGCCATTCTTCCAAGGCTACCGTCCACAATTTTACTTCCGCACGACCGACGTAACGGGAGCGGTTGAACTACCGGAGGGCACTGAAATGGTGATGCCGGGAGACAACGTGTCGGTGACGGTGAATTTGATTGCCCCAATTGCGATGGAAGAAGGTCTGCGTTTCGCGATACGCGAAGGCGGTCGCACCGTCGGTGCCGGTGTGGTGGCTAAGGTGATTGAATAATAGTACGTGCAATAAGATGCAATTTCATTGTATAATTATATGTTAATCCGCTATTACAGTAATAGCTACCGAAAAGTAGAATAAATAATATGAAAAGTCAGAATATCCGTATACGCTTGAAAGCATTTGATTATCGCCTGATTGATCAGTCCGCATCGCGCATTGTAGAGACTGCAAAGC
>JANMWF010000259.1:0-4053 GCA_031393845.1 Nitrosomonadales bacterium
AAATCTTGAGGCCATCCAATTCCTGCATGAACTGAATATTATGGTACATGACGTATTCCCAGGTGCCTTGACGCTGGCCGAGGAATCGACCTCATGGCCGGGGGTATCGCGCCCGGTTTATCTTGGTGGGCTCGGCTTTTCCATGAAGTGGAACATGGGCTGGATGAATGACACACTTAGCTTCATGCAGTTAGACCCGGTTCACCGCCGCTATCATCTTAATCAACTGACCTTTAGTCAGCTTTATGCTTATAGCGAAAATTTCATGCTGCCGTTTTCGCATGATGAAGTGGTACATGGCAAGAGTTCGCTGCTCGACAAGATGCCCGGCGATAGTTGGCAGAAATTTTCCAACCTGCGGTTATTACTTACTTATCAAATGACGAGTCCGGGCAAGAAGCTCAACTTCATGGGCAATGAATTTGGCCAAGGACGAGAATGGAGATCGAGCTGGGAACTTGAATGGTGGCAGCTCGGCCTGGAGCCGCATCGGGGCATACAAAGCATGGTGCGCGACTTGAATCATCATTACCGTGACTTACCGGCTTTATATGAACAAGACTTTGAACAAAGTGGTTTTTCCTGGATTGATTGTCAAGACACCGAACGTTCGCTCCTTTCTTTCTTGCGCCGTGGGCGAAATGACGAGGCAGTTGTAGTTGCCTTTAATTTCACCCCGGTTCCACGTCACCGCTACCGCATCGGAGTTCCATTCGATTGTGCTTATCGGGAAATTTTTAACAGTGATTCACACTATTATGGTGGCGGTAATCTCGGAAATTCTAGTGAAATACATGCCGAACCTCTATCCTGGATGGGGCAGCCCTATTCCGTCGAAATAGAATTGCCGCCGCTCGCAGGTATTATGCTCACGCCGGCATGAACATATCACTAAAGTTGCATACACCTTATTGCCCTTTATGATCTTTGTAATTTATTAACAAATAAACTCTTCATTTCCGTCTTTGCGAGAATAATGCAGAAAATATTATGTCAGCTCTAGTCCATTCATCAGCTTGGCAAGCTTTAACAGCTCATCAAACAGAAATAAACCAGCGGACCATGCGCGAGATGTTTTGCGACGACTCAAAGCGTTTCGACAAATTTTCCTTGCAATTGGATGGCCTGCTACTGGATTACTCGAAGAATCTCATTACCGCAGAAACACTCTCGCTATTGTTGAACCTTGCACACCAGTCAAAACTGGATGACTGGATTGCTCGCATGTTCAATGGCGATAAAATTAATTCTAGCGAACAGCGTGCGGCGTTGCACACTGCATTGCGCGCTCCCCGAGGTACTTCGGTGTATGTAGATGGCAAAGATGTTGTGCCGGACGTACATCGCGTGTTGGATCATATCCGCAACTTCTCCGAAGCAGTGCGCAATGGCACATTCAGTGGGCATACCGGCAAACCATTTCGGGACGTGGTAAATATCGGCATCGGAGGTTCCGCCTTGGGGCCGCTTATGGTCAGCGAGGCGCTCAAGCCTTATGGCAGCGCGCAATTGAACGTGCATTTCGTTTCTAATGTGGATGCTACAGACTTGGCTGAAACATTGAAACCTCTCGATCCAGAAACTACTCTTTTTATAATTAGCTCAAAAACATTTACCACACTGGAAACACTTACCAATGCCCATTCCGCGCGTGATTGGTTGATTAAGCATTTGGGCGCTGACGAGGTTGTCGGCAAACATTTCGTTGCGGTCTCGACCAACCTCGCTGAAACATCCAAATTCGGCATTAACCCGGAAAATGTGTTTGAATTTTGGGATTGGGTTGGCGGCCGTTATTCATTGTGGTCGGCTATAGGTTTGCCCATTGCGTTGTATATTGGCATAAACAATTTTGAACGCCTGCTTGCCGGTGCTCATGCCATGGACAAGCACTTTCGTGAAACTCCCCTGGAGCGCAACATGCCGGTAATACTGGGAATGCTTGGTATCTGGTACGCCAATTTTTTTGGTGCAGCTTCGTATGCCATCCTTCCCTACGATCAATATCTGCAACACTTTCCCGCTTATCTGCAGCAGCTGGAGATGGAAAGCAATGGTAAACGCGTAGACCGCAATGGGCAGGTAGTGGACTATGCCACCAGCATGGTAATTTGGGGCGAACCTGGCACCAACGGCCAACACTCATTCTATCAACTGATACACCAAGGCACGCGCATGGTGCCTGCCGATTTCCTCGCGCCGATTACCAGCCACAATCCGATAGGCGAACACCATTCCATATTGCTGGCAAATTGCTTTGCACAGACTGAGGCATTGATGCTAGGTAAAACTACTGCGGAGGCACGTGCTGAACTTGAGGTGCAAGGCCTAAATGGTGAAGCGCTGGAAGCGCTGTTGCCTTACAAAGTATTTCCGGGCAACCGCCCAACCAATACTGTATTATTTGATCAGCTGGATCCATACACGATGGGAATGCTGGTTGCCCTTTACGAACATAAAGTGTTTGTGCAAAGCGTAATCTGGGACATCAATCCTTTTGACCAGTGGGGCGTTGAATTCGGTAAACAACTTGCCGGTAAATTGCTACCTGAACTTCAAAGGAAAGAGCACGTTTTTGCGCACGATTCTTCAACTAATGGCTTGATAAATCACTTTCTCGCACGCCGAGTTTAAATATCAAATTGCATAATTTATCTGCCATAATCCAGTCATGCTAAAGAAAATAAAAGTTAATGACATCCGCTTAGGCATGTATATCCAAGAGGTCTGTGGCAGTTGGATGGATCATCCTTTTTGGAAAAATTCATTCAAGCTGACTGAGGATAAAGATATCAACACTCTCAAAAATTGTGGAGTGGACGAAATATGGATAGACACTAGCCTAGGCTTGGATGTCGATGCCGGTGTAGCAGCACATTCGCAAAATGAAGAGGCGCTTAAGGTCGAGAGTGAACTGAAGAAAGTCGAGCACACCCCACAAAAAACTGAAGCACTTGTATCCTTGCAGATCGAGTTAATCGCAGCGAAAAAATTACACACCAAGACCAAGGAGGCAGTTGTCTCCATATTCAAAGATGTACGCATGGGTAATGCGCTCAAGCTTGATGGTGCGGTATCGCTGGTAGATGAATTAAACCAATCAATAATACGCAATCCCTCTGCACTGATATGTTTGTCCCGGCTGAAAACTGCAGACAACTATACCTATTTGCATTCAGTCTCCGTCTGTGTCCTCATGATTGCACTGGGGCGGCAGCTGGGAATGAAAAACGATATGGTAAAGCAAGCTGGCATTGCCGGATTGCTGCATGATATCGGCAAGGTTTTTATCCCCGACGAGGTGCTCAACAAGCCAGGGAAATTGACGGATGAAGAGTTCAATATAGTTAAAACGCATCCGGTAAAAGGATGGGAATTCCTCAAAAACTCTGGCGAGGTAAACGATTTGATATTGGATGTCTGTCGGCATCATCACGAGCGCGTTGATGGCATGGGTTATCCAGACAAACTATCCGGTGAAGCGTTAACTCTATTTGCGCGCATGGGTGCGGTATGTGACGTATATGATGCAATTACTTCAAATCGCAGCTATAAAAAAGGATGGGAGCCAGCGGAATCCATCCGCAAGATGGCAGAATGGAAAAATGGGCATTTCGACGAGGTCGTCTTTCATGCCTTCGTTAAAACGGTCGGTATTTATCCAACCGGCACCTTGCTTAAGCTGAAGTCTGGGCGCCTAGGCGTAGTGACTGACCAATCGAAGAAAAGTTTGGTCAAGCCCATAGTGAAAGTGTTCTTCTCAACCCGTTCTAACGTGCATATTCTGCAGGAAATAGTCGACCTGTCAAAATCGACAGACAGTATCGCCAGTATGGAAAATCCACTGCAATGGGGATTCGATTTAGGCGAAATTATGGGTATCTAGCGCCAGAGATGCCGAAAAAAAAATATAGTTTAGCTGCAATTTAAGGGCACCTCTAAAAATCCAATTTTGCGAGCAGCCGCTTTGCGGCTTGCCTGCTTACCCCGTTTCGTCACAATACGGCGTTACTCGAAAAAAATTATCGCTTACATATCAACTATATGCCGCGC
>JANMWF010000271.1:0-8790 GCA_031393845.1 Nitrosomonadales bacterium
AATGCCAACGCGGACCACGCCTATGTCATCCACGATGTCTTTGACAACGGAATTGTTAACCTCTTACATTTCGTCAAAGACGAAGCAGATCGAGAACAGATGAGGAACTCAGTCGCGCCTGTATGGGATGGCAATGAGACGTGGCTAGTGCTCGGTGGCGGCGGTTTGTTTGCGGCTTTTCCGCTTGCTTATACGGTCATCATGCCGGCTCTCTATGTGCCTATCATTGCCATGCTGCTCTCTTTGGTGTTTCGCGGTGTCGCCTTCGAGTACCGTTGGAAAACCAAACGTGGCCAGTATCTTTGGGACTGGACATTTGCCCGCGGTTCGACCTTGGCGGCTTTTGCGCAAGGCATTACGCTGGGGGCGCTTGTTCAAGGCATCCCGGTCATTGGCCGGGCCTACGCGGGCGGATGGTGGGGTTGGTTAACGCCCTTTAGCCTCATGACGGGCGTGGCTCTTGTAGTGGGTTACGCCCTGTTGGGTGCAACATGGCTGATCTACAAAACCGAAGGTGATGTCCAGCGTGCGGCCTATCGCTTTGCCTGGATTGCCGGTCCGTTGACATTGGCGCTGATCGGTGTCGTTAGCCTGTGGACGCCGTTTCTCAATGAGCGTTTCATAATGCGATGGTTTTCATGGCCACATTTGCTCTACGTCGCCCCCGTTCCTATTCTTGTTGCCCTGTGCGCTCTGGGTCTGTATTGGGGCCTGACAAAGAAATGGGAATTAATGCCGTTCCTGGCTTCGCTCGGACTTTTCATACTCTCGTTCATCGGCCTGTGTTTCAGCATTTATCCTTATATAGTGCCATCTTCGGTCACGATTTGGGATGCAGCCGCTCCCGACAACAGTCTTTCATTTCTTTTAACAGGATCCGTAGTTTTGCTTCCGTTAATTTTAATTTACTCCGGCTACTCTTATTGGGTATTCCGCGGCAAAGTAGGCACCGCAAAGACGTATCATTGATGAAATTTGGACCTCTAGCAGCCTGTCGGACTTCCCTCCATTAAAAATAACAAATTGCAAGTATAAATTTGTACAATTATTATTGTTAATCAATAAGTTGAATTGCATTCTATGAGTCGCTTCAAGCCGATAAAACGTGACATGAATTACCTGTTTCCGCCTTCGATGAGCGACTGGTTACCGGCGCATCACTTAGCGCGATTCATCGTTGAGATTGTCGAGCAACTGGACTTGAAGGCTATGGAACGCGCCTACGGCACAAGCGGAAGTGCCCCGTTCCACCCCGCATTGCTGTTGCCCATACTGGTTTACGGCTATGCCACAGGCGTGTTTTCCAATCGCAAGCTTGCGAACGCCACCTACGACTCGATTGCATTTCGTTTTGTGGCTGCGGAAGTACTATTTCCATTTCCCAATGCCCACCTTAGTCTCTTCGGGCGCACCAATACAAAAAACAAAAACAAAGTCAAACCGGAACCATGATAAACCAGTGCCTAGATTCGTCCGTATCGGCTAGCCATATGTATCAAGCTGCCACTGGCCTATAACGCTGCAGCACACAAGGCTTCGCGGGATGAAGGCATGGCATTTCTAACCGATGCGTTTCATGTTGGAGATACTGCTAAGTAAAACTAAGAGAACCAACAATTGTGATGTCTAAGCTCATCTATACGTTAAAGAAAATCATTATGAACCCATACCAAATTGCCGTTATCGTTGGCAACCTTCGCAAGGATTCATTCAACCGCAAACTAGCTAACTCCATTGTATAATTGGCGCCATCCGAGTTCTCATTCAAAGAATTGCAAATTGGCGACTTGCCACTTTATAACCAGGATGCGATGCTAGCCAGGCCCAGTCCGTCAAGCGGCTGAAAGGTGCAATTGCGGCGGCGCCGGGCATTCTGTTTGTTACACCCGAATACAACCGCTTCATCTCTGTAGTGCTCAAGCATGCAATCGACCACGCCTCGCGTCCCTGACGCAACAACATTTGCGCAACATTTTCGCGACTTTAAACATGCCAACGCTAGGACAGCCCGGAGCATTTATCCATGAAAAAATGGATTGTTTGGCGAGGCCGGCGACATCAGTATAGCCAGCAAGAAATTTCTCCAGAACTGGATGTATCACTATGTCGCGTGGGTGAAAAAACACGCTATCTGACGCAGTTAAAAAGGCAGACGCATACCGCTATAATCTCTCCATCCGCAATACAGTGATATGCCGCTATGATCGCGAAATCTACGCCAAATTACCTTGCCGGCTACCCTATAGCTCTGGCAGAGCAAGTGCAGCGGCTTATTGAACAAGGCCTGCTGACCAACATGCTGCTGCAGAAGTATCCGCATGCGCACGCAGTGCGCTCCGATAAGGCGCTCTATGACTATGTGCTGGAAGCCAAAGGCATATATTTACGCAATGCCGGGCAACTAAGCAAAGTGGCGTTCGACGGCAAACTGCATGTCATCCAGCACGCACTGGGCACACACACCAGCATCTCGCGAATACAGGGCACAAAACTTAGGGCCAAACGTGAGATCCGCATAGCGGAATTGTTCAAAGAGATGCCGCTTGAGTTTTTGCGCATGATCGTTGTTCACGAACTTGCACACATCAAGGAACGCGAGCACAACAAAGCCTTCTATCAACTATGCCGGCATATGGAGCCTGATTACCATCAGCTGGAATTTGATTTGCGGGCTTACCTCACCTACCTCGAAGCGACTGGCCAGCCTATTTGGTCGGCCGCCAGTGTCGATGTTGTCTCGCCTTTGAGTAAGTGAAAGTCCGCAAAGTACGCCACAGTGCTGAGTGGTTGTGGAGGTGGATCGATTCTCCAGGCAGCCACACCAGACGCTCTGATCGGTTAGTCGTACAGAGTAAACGCCAGCTGTTGCAACATTCAGGATCAAAACCGCTCATGCGGCATTAAATAACGCCATAGCCCGGGCTGCAATTTGGCCATCGAAATTCGTCCGATCCGGATCCGTTTCATGGCCAGCACCTGTAGCCCGACACTTTTACACATATGAACGATCTGGCCGGGTTGCGCCCCTTTGAGGGCAAAGCGCAGCCGTGTTTCGTTTTGCCAACTGACCTTGATCGGGGGCAGTGCCCGACCATTAAAACTGAGTCCGTGGTTGAGTTGCTTGAGCCCATCGGAGGACAGTTCACCAGAAATCTCCACAATATATTCTTGCTCAATCGTGGCTGCATCATCGATCAGCTTGCGGGCCACTCGAAAATCTTGGGTAAATACTAACAGGCCGCTAGCATTTTTCTCTAACGGTGTGCCTTGCTTCAGTCGAGCAAAGTGTTGTTGGGTGATGTGAATGCCAGATAGGTCGTCAGCTGCCCGCGTATCGGCGCAAATAAGTTGCTGCGCAGAGTTAGCATCCATGCCTGCTATAGGCGGTTGGTGAAACAATATGGTCACTGGCTCAACCGGAACAAGACTAGCTTCGGGGTGGAGCTCGACTTTCTCTTGCTGCGACACCATGAACTGCGGTTTGTCCACCACCTGTCCATCGACCATGACCCAACCACCTGCAATATAAAGTTCGGCCTCCCGACGTGAGCAGGAGATTAATTCGACAAGGCGTTTTGAGAGACGAACAGGGTCTGTCATAACATGTGCATACTGAAAAAAGGAATACCATTGTAAATGCTCAAGTCCAGCTATCACATGTAAAATGTGAACATGGATGCAAATATAAAAACAGTAAAAACTCCCAGTTTGGACGGTATCACCTTGGAAACTATCATTACGCAACTATCCGAGAACATGGGCTGGGAAGCTATGGGCGCCGCTGTGCCAGTGCGATGTTTCACTCACGATCCAAGCATAAAATCCAGCTTGAAATTTTTACGAAGAACGCCGTGGGCACGCAAAAAGGTGGAGCAGTTATATTTACAACAAGTTCAAACTGTTGTAAATATGATGCTCCACGTTTAACGGACAGTTGCGGTGCCCCCTCAGACAATTTTGGGCCAAGTGGGGTACTTCTTTTCCAAGTGCTTGCTGTTTGTGACATTGTTCACTGTGGTATCTGATTGATCACCTTCTGTATTTGTGGAAGATAACTCGAATTTTTCGCTGTCGGATTTTTCCCCTCTATTTTTTCTTGAGCCCAGTCCGCCGCCTCTCCCGCACCCCATGACACCAATGAGGCAAATACAAACACCAGTATGTCGCGTTTTTTGCCATTGTTAAAACCTTGCTCGTCCAAAAAGCGGCGAACATACCAAGCGATCATGAAAAACACGATGGTGGAAATTATCAAGTTCCATATGGAGGGTAACGAGAACATAATTTATTTTTTAGGTTGGAAAGCCGTGGTATTCAGACTTGTGGGTCAAGGACAGTGATGCACCAATCAGTGCGATGGCGCCGCCGCCGAGGTAAAGCAGATAGTGCAGGGACGATAATCTGGATCTTTTACGTACGGTTATTTCGGAAGCAGACCACTAGCTGTCTTGACATCAAGCACTGCTGACGCAGGCAACAACGAATGATCACCCACTATCTGAAAGAATACTTCGTTTCGCTTGACCATGCCCAGCTCACTACGAGCGCGCTCTTCTATGGCTTCAGTACCTTGCTTAAGATCATGCACCTCGGCATCCAGCACCGCGTTGCGCGTTTGAGTTTTTTGATTGATATGTTTCTGTTCCTCAACTTGGCGAACAGAATCCCAGACCTTCAGCCAGCCACCTTTCCCAAACCACAGCGGATACTGCAGTAGCAGTAGAAAAGATATCAGTATCAGCGAGACCCAGCGCATTTGTATTAAATTAAAATCAAGCGCTAAGCCTATGCCAATTGGTGGTATGCATCACGTCCAGGATAATACGCGCTGTCGCCCATATCTTCTTCAATGCGAAGCAGCTGGTTATATTTCGCCATACGGTCGGAGCGTGACAGTGAGCCGGTTTTTATTTGCAGGGCGTTGGCGCCCACGGCAATATCGGCAATCATAGTGTCTTCAGTCTCACCGGAGCGGTGTGAAATCACTGCGGTATAACCCGCGCGCTTAGCCATCTCAATGGCAGCAAAAGTTTCAGTCAGCGTGCCGATCTGATTTATTTTAATCAAAATAGAATTAGCCAAGCCCTGACGAATTCCTTCGCGCAATATCTTGGTATTGGTTACGAAAACGTCATCGCCTACCAATTGCACATTTTTTCCCAAGCGCTGGGTTAGCAACTTCCAGCCAGTCCAATCATGCTCACTCATACCATCCTCTATGCTAATTAACGGATATTTATCGACCCAATTGGCAAGATAATCAACAAATTGCGCGGATGTTAGCTTGATATTTTCTGATTCAAGATGGTACAGGCCATCCTTGTAAAACTCGGAGCTTGCGCAATCCACACCAATAGCCACGTCCATACCAGGCACGTAACCCGCGGCCTCTATACCTTCGATAATCAATTGCAATGCAGCTTCGTTATTCGGCAGATTGGGTGCGAAACCACCTTCGTCGCCAACAGTAGTTGGCATACCCTTGTCGTTGATCAGCCCCTTTAGCGCATGAAATATTTCCGCTCCACAACGCAATGCCTCGCGGAAGCTGGCCGCACCAACCGGAATAATCATGAACTCCTGCATATCAATGTTATTGTTGGCGTGTGCACCGCCGTTGATGATGTTCATCATGGGCACAGGCATTCCCATTCGCGCCGCGCCACCCAGATAGCGGTACAAAGGCAAGCCAGACTCTTCCGCAGCGGCTTTGGCCACCGCCATGGATACCGCTAAGATGGCATTTGCACCGAGACGAGATTTATTTTCGGTACCATCCAGATCAATCATAGTCTGATCAATAAACGCCTGCTCGGCGGCATCCAAGCCGATGATAGCTTCGGCGATTTCAGTGTTAACATTCTCCACCGCTTTCAACACACCCTTGCCGTAGTATCGCTGTTTATCATCATCACGAAGCTCGACAGCTTCTTTGTCCCCGGTGGATGCACCAGACGGCACCGCAGCACGCCCCATGATGCCTGATTCCAATAACACATCCGCCTCTACCGTGGGATTGCCACGGGAATCCAAAATCTCACGCGCTACAACATCTACAATTGCACTCATAACTCATTCCTTAATTCACAATACATTTCTCAAGTCTATGTTTTCTTCGATCAAACCTTGTTCCTTGACTGCCACATCCAAAATCTTCAAGACATGCAACAGTGCCTCCAAGTGTCCCAGCGGAAAAGCATTCGGCCCATCCGACAATGCCTGCGCCGGATTGGGATGCGTTTCCATGAACAGCCCGGAAATGCCAGCCGCTACTGCTGCCCGCGCCAGCACTGGCACGAATTCACGCTGCCCGCCACTTACTGTACCCTGCCCGCCCGGCAACTGCACCGAATGCGTGGCATCGAATACAACCGGACAGCCGGTGTTACGCATTACCGCTAAAGAACGCATGTCCGACACCAGATTATTATAACCAAATGATGCACCGCGCTCACACACCATAATGTTGTCTAGACCACTAGCATTACGCGCTTTTGCAACCACGTTTTGCATATCCCATGGCGATAGAAATTGCCCTTTCTTTATATTCACCGGCCGTCCAGCACTTGCCACTGCATGAATAAAGTCGGTCTGACGGCACAGAAAAGCAGGCGTTTGCAGAACATCAACCACTGCGGCCACTGACGCGATTTCGTCAATGCTGTGCACATCGGTCAATACCGGCACACCAATTTGAGTCTTTACCTTGTCCAGAATTTTCAGGCCCGCATCCATTCCAAAGCCACGAAAGGATTTGCCAGAACTGCGATTTGCCTTGTCGTAAGATGATTTATAAATAAATGGGATACCCAGCTTCAGACAAATCTCCTTGATTTGCCCCGCCGTATCCAGCGCCAATTGCTCTGACTCAATTACGCAAGGTCCTGCAATTAGAAAAAATGGCTTATTCAGGCCGACTTCAAAATTACATAGTTTCATATGGCCGTTATTTTTTTGCAGAAAGCGATGACTTATGGCATTCAATTGCCGCTTCAACAAAAGCGTTAAAAAGAGGATGGCCTTCGCGCGGCGTAGAAGTAAATTCAGGATGGAACTGTACGCCAATAAACCATGGATGCATAGCATGCGGCAATTCCATAATCTCAGGCAAAGCCTCGCTCGGCGTGCGTGCAGAAATCACCAGGCCGGCTTTCTCAAGCGCAGGCACATAGAAATTATTAACTTCATAGCGATGGCGGTGGCGTTCATTGACTTCAGCGCCGTAGATAGTGGCAGCCAGAGTATCGAGTTTGATCGGGCAGCGCTGCGCACCCAAGCGCATGGTGCCGCCAAGATCGGAATCAGTACTGCGAATCGCGACCTTGCCGTCGCTGTCGCGCCATTCGGTAATAAGTGCCACCACCGGATGTTCTGTTTCTGGATTGAACTCTGTGCTGTTTGCATCCGTCATGCCTGCCACGTGGCGCGCATATTCAATCACTGCAAGTTGCATACCCAGACAAATACCAAGGTAGGGCAGTTTATTTTCGCGGGCATAGCGTATAGCGGCAATTTTTCCCTCGGTACCGCGCTTGCCGAATCCGCCCGGAACTAGAATCGCATCAAGACTCTTCAAACCATCGATACCACCACTTTCGAGAATTTCTGAATCAATATATTCGATATTGACGCGCGTCGAAGTATGTATTCCCGCATGGCGCAAAGCTTCGATGAGAGATTTATATGATTCAGTCAATTCAACATATTTACCGACCATACCGATAGTAACTTCATGTTGCGGATGTTCTAATGCATAGACAAGCTTGGCCCAGACTGTCAAATCAGCAGGTGGAAGATGGGACCACCCCAGTTGCTCGCACACGATACGATCCAGACCCTGCTCATGCAACATCTGCGGAACTTTATAGATGCTAGCCACATCCCACATTGAAATCACAGCCTCTTCACGCACATTAGAAAACAATGAAATCTTGGCACGCTCCTCATCAGGAATCGGACGATCTGCGCGGCATAGCAGAGCGGTTGGAAAAATACCAATCTCACGTAGCTTCTGCACGCTGTGCTGAGTCGGCTTGGTTTTCAGTTCGCCAGCGCTAGCAATGTATGGCACAAGTGTCAAATGTACGTAGGCCGTATCACTACGTCCATGGCGCAATCCCATCTGCCGGGCAGCTTCCAAAAATGGCAAAGATTCAATGTCCCCTACCGTTCCGCCAATTTCAACGATGGCCACATCGGCATTGCCATCATACGAAGCCGCCGCGCCACGTTCAATGAATGCATTGATTTCATTAGTTATATGCGGAATGACCTGCACTGTCTTTCCGAGGTATTCACCGCGTCTTTCCTTGCGGATCACGCTGTCATATATCTGCCCAGTTGTAAAATTATTAGCCTTGCGCATCTTGGCTGAAACGAAACGTTCATAATGTCCTAGATCTAGATCCGTTTCTGCTCCGTCCTCTGTAACGAACACTTCGCCGTGCTGGAACGGGCTCATGGTACCGGGATCAACATTTATGTAAGGATCCAGCTTAAGTAGCGTTACCTTAAGGCCACGCGATTCAAGAATCGCTGCGAGTGAAGCCGCTGCAATGCCCTTACCCAAGGAAGACACCACGCCGCCAGTAATAAAAATATATTTAATCATGAGGTGCGATGATACCGTAAATCCTTATCGCTCTCAAAATAAGAGCTCTTAATATTCTATAAACAACAAAGCCCTCACATGGAGGGCTTTGTTGTTTATAAGGAGTCTGACGATGACCTACTTTCACATACGTATGTACACTATCATCGGCGCGAAGTCGTTTCACTGTCCTGTTCGAG
>JANMWF010000274.1:0-3554 GCA_031393845.1 Nitrosomonadales bacterium
GAGCCGCGTCAGTGAAGAACTGGCGGAGGTCATGGAAGCGATCGTTAATGATCCCGATATCGAGGAGCCTGTGACGCTGGCACTGGTGCGCGATAAACTGCGAGAGCAGCTCGCCACGCAGGGTATTGAGGCTGAGGAAGCAGATCGGCACGACTTTGGCAACGAGGAATCGCTTTATGCCGAGATTGAAGCGCTGATCGATGAATTCGGTGAGGATGCCTTTGCAGCTGACTTCACCACAGTCAAGGCGAGCCAGGAGCTGTCCGAGGTGATCGAATCGATTCTGGATAATAGCGCAGCGGACATAGCGCCCACCCTCGAAACCGTTCGCGAAGCCATGACCAATGGCTGGCTGGCCCACTTGGTGGGCAACGGCGTCATCGAAGCCGATGGAGAGGAGAGCCTGCTCGCCGAGATCGATTTTCTCATTGAGCGCTATGGCCCTGACTGTCTAGCCGAGGATGTACTAGGGTTCGAGTGACCGGGGAACCTTGAATTTCTTGTCCGCGCAGGCTACGGTTTTTCAAGAAATGGGCGACTCAATGTGACTGAGATACTAATAGATCGCTCTGTTAAAACATTTCAAATAATTCATTCTGACTGAGCCAAGTAAGCCCCGCATACGCGAGGTAAGGCGTAAGTAGTGAGCTGCTTTACTGCCGTTTGGATGTTGTTTTATAATTTTAAGTAGTTCGCAACCAATTGATCAATTGGCAAATGAAAAACTGTTCATTAAGAGGAAGTCAAAAACAAAACCACCAATCGAGTCTAAAAATCATCTAGCCGAAGAGACATTTTGAAGTTCTGAAACAAGATTGAGTAATCCTGCTTTATGTTTAATGATTGGGTTGTTAGTATGAAACATGAGTGTTTCCTTTCTTTAAGTTTGATTACGGATTCGACACCCATATCAAACTCGGTAACGCTCACTTTTACAAGTGCGTTGTCAGATCAGATTGAGACTAGCTCAAATTATGCTGCCCGTAAGCTGCCCTTCATTTTCCATACCCCAACAACCCGTTGACTTCCGACACATCAGATACAGTCAACACACCTGCGGCAGCCTTGAGCTTGAACCCCTGAAATAACGTGTCGTAGCGTGCTTTCAACAAATCTCGCTGGGCCGTGTAGAGTTGCCGCTCGGCATTCAATACATCAATGTTCATGTGGATGCCCAGCTTGTAGCCGATCTGGTTGCCTTTGACCGCGCTTTGGCTGGATTCAACGGCCGACTTCAGTGCTTCGATCTGTGCCAGGCCGTTTACGATGGCCGCGTATGCCTGCCTGGCATCGGTACCGGACTGGCGCCGTGCCACTTCCAGTTCGGCAGCGGCCTTGTTCTTGTTGGCGATCGCCTCTGTCACGCGCGAATTGGTCATACCTCCCTCATAGAGCGGGATGGTCAATTGCAACCCGGCTTGGCCGGTTCTGGCACGCGTCTCATAATCGAATGGGGTACTCACATTCCCGGATGAATAATTATTCCCGGACGAAGCCACCAGATCCAAAGTCGGCGCATATTCCGCACGGTTCTTTCTGACTGCCGCTTCTGCCGCACTGACTGCCGCTTTAGGTGCCAACACTGCCGGATTGTATTCTCGCGCTTGATCAATCCATGCCTTGGCGTTGTCAGGTTGCGGCTTGGGCACAACCACGGCAGGCTGAAGGGCTGCCAGCGTATTGGATGACTGACCAACCACCTTCTCCAGCTCGGCATGCTTGGCTTCCAGCTCATTCTGCGCAGCGATGCGTTGCGCACGGGCAAGATCGGACCGGGATTTCGCTTCGTGGACATCCGTAATAGCATTTGTACCCGTCCTAAATCCGCGTTGGGCCAGCGCCAGTTGTTCACCCGTCGCCTTGATTTGCATATCGGCAACTTCGATGCTTTCCTGGGCAACCAACACATCGAAGTAGGCTTGTGTCACCCGCAGGATCAGATCCTGCTCGGCCTGGGTATATTGCGCACGAGCTTGTTCAACCAGAAACGCCGATTCCGTGTATGCGTAAACGCTCTGCGCACGGATCAGCGGCTGGGTCAGTTGCAACGACCATGTCCATGCATGTACATAGCGATTAATATAAGGTGTACTGGAAAAATTGCTGGAAAAATTGGAAGAAGCATGGGTGAAATTGTCGTTGCCGTTCACTTTCAACACCGGCAATAAGCCTGCCCTAGCTTGGGGAATCTTTTCTTGGATAGCTTCGAATGCATGCCGCGCAGCCTCGAAGGTTGGATCATTTTTTTGCGCCAGTTTATAGATTTTCAGCAGATCTTCTCCGTGCGCCGATAGGCTGATGCACGTTAGTATAAGCATCCCAACGATGCAGCACATGAATCGCATTGGGCCGAATTTCTGCGACCTGTAACACCATTCTGCTTCCATCACCTTTCATGCCCGCTTTCATCAAGCGTTTTTCTCACCGGGGAGAGCAGATATTTCATCACAGTACGATTACCCTGGTTGATCTCAGCCACAACTTGCATGCCCGGCACTAGCTTTAGCTTCTTGCCTTGCGATTCGAGTATCTGGCTGCTTAATGAGATGATGGCCTTATACACCGATGGCGGGGATTGCTGCTTGTCTTTTGATTGGGATTGATCCTTAGTCTGGGTGTCGCTATCGCTGTCTGCCTGGATGCGTGTGACCTCGCCTTCCAGCATGCCGTATTCCGTGAACGGATAGGCCGCCAGCTTCACCTTGACCTTCTGGTGCGGATATACAAACCCGACATCATCGTTCTTAACCATGATCTCCGCCACCAGCGGTTCATTCTCCGGGACGATGGACAACAGCACCGTACCGGGCGAGACCACAGTACCGATGGTGTGGGTTGCAACATCTTTCACGATACCGGACTGCGGCGCTTTCAGCTCCAACAGCCCAGATTTGTGTTCCTGCTTGAGCCAGTCCTGTTCCAGTTTCCGGTGCTGGCCACCCGCTTCCACTCGCTCGTTCTGCAAGTCGCTACGGTATTTTGAGGTGATCTGGTCGATCTGTTTTTTGGCCTGGCTGACTGCGGCCTCGAGGCTGGCGACCGTCAATTGCTGCGCGCGCAAATCTTGCGACTTTTCCAGATAATCGCGCTGTTTGTCCAGCACGGTCATTTGCGGGACGTAGCCGTCCTTACCCATGTCTGCGTATGAGTCGGCCTGCTGCTTGAGGATGGGGGTGATCTGCTGCAGCTTGGACAACACTTCCTTGGCGGAGTGATATTCGTTCTGCGACTTTTTCAACGCATCTTGTGCTTGTTCCAACGCGTCTGTGTAGGATAGGCGGCGGTCGTGATACTGTGATTCAATTTGATGGAAGAGATCGCTCGGATCATCGCGCCCCTTTACCAAAGCTTGACCGGCCAGCTCCGCATCTATACGGCGCAACTGCAACGACCGCATTGCAAGATCGTTGCCTATGGTCTTCGCATCCGCTTCGGCGATCTGGGTATCCATGCGCATCAACACCTGACCTTGCTTCACCTGCTCGCCTTCCTTGACCAGTATCTCCTGCACAATGCCGGCATCCGATGGCTGGACGATCTTGATGTAGGTCTCG